>NZ_JBQCYC010000002.1:0-21751 GCF_052087705.1 Flaviflexus sp.
CTCGTGTCCGGCGCCCCCCCCTCCACATATCACAAACCGGCGTGGCCGCCCCAATCCTAACATCGGGTCCACACCCCCATGGACAACGCCGACCGCCACCATCTTGACGAAGTGGCCGGCACCGTCCTTTGAGATATAGGTGCAGCAGGGCTCGCCGTCAACGTGTGCGGAAATTTCTTCGAGCATCGGGCCGAGACGGTCGTACGACTCGGGGGTTCCGCCCGGCATGATCGACGGGCCTTCGAGTGCACCCTCTTCGCCGCCCGAAACACCGGCACCCACGAAGTGGAGTCCGCGGGCCTGGATGGCCTTCTCGCGGCGGATCGTGTCCTTGAAGTAGGCGTTGCCGCAGTCGACAATAATGTCGCCCTCTTCCATGTGTTCAGCCAGCTGCTCGATGACGGCATCGGTGCCGGCACCGGCCTGAACGAGAATCATGGCGACGCGGGGCTTGGACAGGGAAGCAACGAAGTCAGCGATCTCTTCAGAGGGAATGAACGTCCCCCCATCGCCGTGCTCCTCAATGAGCTTCTCCGTGCGAGCATACGTGCGGTTGTAGACAGCAACCTTGTATCCCTTGTGGGCAAGGTTCCGGGCAATGTTTGCTCCCATCACCGCCAGGCCAACAACACCAATATCTGCAGTTCCTACACTCATGACTGTTCTCCTTCGCCGCGGGACCGTCCCACCGTACGCAACGATCTTCCCACTTGTCCGGTTCCAGCGGAAATGATTGATAGGAAAACTCGGTGGTAACCGAGCCCCGGTAAGTGCTTCATACCTGGTCACAGCGGCAGTCCAAGCCTTGGGAGAGAGATCCGCATGCTGATACGACAGGGGACCATTCCTGAACAGCCCGCGCGAAGCGAGCGTCCGCCGTAAGATGGGGCTATGAAGGTCGTTGCCGTATGCACTCCCGGCTCGGTGCTGTCGGCACTCGAGATCCGGGGTGATCTTTCGATGGTTGAACGCCGCAGCTCCACTATGGGTAGCGGTCTCAGCGTTGCTGTCGCATCGGCCCGCTCCGAAATCGTCCTGTCTTGTCAGTCGCACGGGGACCAGCCTGCGACGATCGTGACTGCCCCGACAGATAACCCGACGAGCCTCGATGGCCAGATTCTGGCAATCGGAACGACCCGATTTGAAGCAGTCGAAGTGGATGGCGACCGCCTGTGGATGAAGCCAATCCGCCCGGGCGTCGTTCAGGCCGGTGATGTGGTGCGGGTTATTCCTCGGGAGTTGCTTGGCTCAGATGACTTCTTCCCGAGAATTCCAGACGGTCTGCCGAATGCGTGGGACAGTGAGGAACCCAGGTACAGCGCCGGCTACGAGAAGCGTGCGGAACTGATCTGGAATGCTATGACCGACCTCGGTTTCTTGCCGACAATCGAATGGGCGGGAAGTGAGGATGGCGAAGCCATTGTGGCCCGCGGGAAAGACCGCAAGGCCCTCCTCATCGTCGACCTGGAAGATCCCGAACAGCAAAAAACAATGGATCTCCTTATTGCAGAGGATGGCTTGGCTTTCTGGATTCGCGAGCAGATTGCCCACCTGCACGGAACTGGGGAGTAGGTAACCACCCCGACTGGTTTTGGTGGACGGAGCCGCTACCGGTTCGCCTGGGAGGCGATGAGAATATCTTCTTCGCAACCAGGCAGGTACGTAACGTTGACGACCATGCCAAGCTGGGTTTGGGGGATCTGGTTCTCGTCGTGCGGCTTCCGGGTGCGAACACGGAACCGTCCGGCCGGGTGACACGCACATCGAGTTCGATAGCCGATCGGCCCTGCCAGATTTCACCGGTTGGGTTGAAGCCGGTGATGACACACTTAGCTGAAGTCCCCCGCTCCGCGATCTGCACCTGCATCGGGCTGAGAAGCCCCGACTGAATCTGTCGCTGGGGGAGCATCGCATTCACGACATTCCAGTCCCCATCCTGTGCAACCTTGAGGTTGTCATCGGACTTTGTCGAATCGTAGGAGACCGGTAGCACCAGCCCTGGGGTCATGACGTGGAATTCGTCGAGACCAACGATCTCGCGGGCAACGCCCCGGAACTGCCTACCACCAGGTGCGTCAACATCGTATGTGAGAGCTAGCTACGGCTGTTGGTTGATCAGAACGCCAGTGCGTTTGGTGGAAACAAGAGTGCCAATTGCCCCAGGGCTCTGTCCTTCATGGAAACCCTGCCACCGCCGAGGGTGAACCGACGTCGAGATACCGATGGTTAGAGCGACAGTCTTGAGGCAACGTTAGCGGGTAAATAAAGAAGCCGACTCTTCCGAGAATCGCGAGACTTAAGATACCGCGCAGAGCACTCTTTAAAGTGTTCCCCTCCATATTTTGTTATATCGGAGGGCTTGTAACCGGCCTCGCATTGAGTCTGGGCGCTTGGTCCGACAACAACCGCAGCGGAACGAGAAATCCGACCACTGTTCACTACGCCTTCATGGGGTAAATCGAGCCCATAGATCCCATAAGACAGGTGTTTTCCCCGCAATCGCGCGACTAAACACCCGCCGTTGCAATAGGGCACATGGACATGGTCGGTTCTCCGGGACTTACTCGTGCCGGTTTATAAGCACCAGCACGAGCATCTGCCTTGGGGTATTTGCCGCGATGAAACCTGTGCTTTCAAAGGGAGCCTTATCCGGGCGGACGCGACTGGCTTGGGTCAAAGTAAAGCCGCTCCCCGGCAGGTGCCGGGGAGCGGGATAAGTGGCCGGTCCTAGCGGAGCGGATCGATGATTTCGTTGAGGGTGGCCGAAGGCCTCATTGCGGCGCCTGCCTTGGCGGAGTCGGGACGGTAGTAGCCGCCGAGATCAACCGGCTGGCCCTGGACGTCCAGTAATTCGCCTGCGATCTTGTCGGCGTTCTCCTCGAGGCTGTTGGCCACGGGTGCGAAGACAGCGGCAAGGTCCTTATCTTCGGTCTGGTCCGCAAGAGCGCGAGCCCAGTACACGGCCAGGTAGAAGTGGCTACCGCGGTTGTCGATCTCCCCGACCTTGCGGGACGGCGACTGGCCCTCGTTGAGCAGCCGCTCGGTTGCGACATCCAGAGCGTCGGCGAGGATTCCGGGGCGGTCGGTGCCGTCCGTGCGGCCCTGGTGGCGTAGTGACTCGGCAAGGGCAAGGAACTCGCCGAGCGAATCCCAGCGCAGGTGGTTCTCCTCCTGGAGCTGCTGGACGTGCTTCGGTGCGGAACCACCGGCTCCGGTCTCGAAAAGGCCGCCACCCTTCATGAGGGGAACCACCGACAGCATCTTGGCGGAAGTGCCCAGCTCGAGGATCGGGAACAGGTCGGTGAGGTAGTCGCGCAGAACGTTACCGGTTACCGAGATCGTGTCCTCGCCGCGGCGGAGACGGTCGGCGGTCTCTTGGGTGGCTTCGATGGGGGAGAGGATCCGCAGGTCCAGACCATCCGTATCCTCATCCTGGAGGTAGGTGCGGACCTTCTCCGTGAGAGCACGGTCGTGCGAGCGTTCCGGATCAAGCCAGAAGATAGCTGTCATGCCAGACAGGCGTGCGCGGCGAACTGCCAGCGATACCCAGTCGCGGATCGGGGCATCCTTGGTCTGGCAGGCACGGAAGATGTCTCCCGCTGCCACGTTGTGGCTCATGAGAGCCTCGCCGGCGGAATTGCGGACCTCGACGGTTCCAGCGGAAGCGATCTCGAAGGTCTTGTCGTGGGAGCCGTACTCTTCGGCCTTCTGTGCCATGAGGCCCACGTTCGGAACCGTTCCCATCGTGGTCGGATCGAAGGCGCCGTTCTTCTTGCAGTCATCAATGATGGTGGAGTAAACACCGGCGTATGAAGAGTCCGGAATAACGGCGAGGGTGTCGGCTTCCTTCCCGTCGGGGCCCCACATGTGACCCGAGGAGCGGATCATGGCCGGCATGGAGGCATCAATGATGACGTCAGACGGCACGTGCAGGTTCGTGATCCCCCTGTCGGAGTTCACCATCGCAAGGGCCGGGCCGTCCTCAAGTTCCTTCTTGAAGGATGCTCGGATCTCTGCGCCGTTCTCAAGACCGCCGAGACCATCGAGGATAGCGCCAAGGCCGTTATCCGCAGTCAGACCGGCCTCGGTGAGCACTGAGCCGTACTGCGAGAAAGTGGCGGGGAAGAAGGCGCGGACAACGTGACCGAAAATGATCGGGTCCGACACCTTCATCATCGTTGCCTTGAGATGAACGGAGAACAGGACGCCCGACTGTTTTGCGGCATTGACCTGCTCGACAAGGAACCGGTCTAGAGCTGCCGCGGACATGATCGTCGAGTCAACCACCTCGCCGGACAGGACCGGAAGCTTTTCCTTCAGGAATGTCTCATTGCCCTCGGCGTCGACGTGCACAATCGACAGAACATCATCGGAGGGAAGAACAATCGACTGCTCGTTCGCGCGGAAGTCATCGCCGGACATGGTGGCGACAGCGGTCTTGGAGTCCGCGGTCCACGCCCCCATCGAGTGCGGGTGATTGCGGGTGTAGTTCTTAATGACCTGGGGTGCCCTGCGGTCGGAGTTGCCTTCGCGCAGGACCGGGTTCACGGCCGAGCCTTTCACGGCGTCGTAGCGGGCGCGGATGTCCTTTTCCTCATCGGTGGAGGGGCTGTCCGGGTAGTCGGGGAGGGGAATACCTGATTCCTGAAGCTCGGCAATCGCGGCCTTCAGCTGCGGCATCGAAGCCGAAATGTTGGGAAGCTTAATGATGTTGGCGTCCGGTGACTTAGCGAGCTCGCCAAGCTCCGCAAGAGCGTCGGACTCCCGCAGCTCCTCCGGCAGGTAATCCGACAGGGCGGCCACAATGCGGCCAGCTAGGGAGATGTCCCGCGTCTCCACGGCCACGTCCGCCTGGGACGCGAAGGCCTGAAGAATGGGCAGGAACGATTCCGTGGCGAGCATCGGTGCTTCGTCGGTATGGGTGTAGATCATGGGCGACATGCGCGGGCCCTCCTCGTTGAGACTGGTTCGCTTCAACAATAGCCAAGAAGACGCCAATACTCTTAACCGATCGCGCTGACAGCGATCACCGGACTCAAGATTGAGACGCGAGGGAAAGCAAGTGGGTCGACACTCCTGCCGGCCCACTGGAGGGCGCCCGGCTAGGGGTGACCCGCGTACTGTCCTACTCTTGGTTGCTTGAGGAGGCTCCCGGATTGGCCGGATCGTCGCCAGCGTTGGTGCCGGTATTGCTATGGTCAGGACCAGTTCCGGTGTCAGTGCTGGTGGTGTCGCCAGTGCGGGCGCCCTGTGTTGCCGTGGCGGCGTTGTTCTCGGTGACCAGCGCGCTGGTGCCGCTTGCGGTTGTGGCCGCGGGGGTCTGAACGGTGGCCTTATTGGGGCCGTTCTTGGAATCGGCGCCAAGCGCCTTACCGTGGCCCTTTCCGAGCGCCTTGAGAACAACGTGGACGATGAAGACGACAATCAGGCCCCACACCAAACCAAAGATCAGGGAGACGACCGTGTCGGCCAGCCAGGCGAGGAGGCCGCCGACGGTGGCGATGTCCTCAACTCCGCCCTGGAGGAAGCCGACGAAGTCGTGGATTGGGGTAAACCCGAATTCGTGAACGCCAACGAGAATCAGGTGGCCGCCGACCCAGAGCATCGCGAAGGTGCCGACAACGGAAATGAAGTCCATGACCTTCGGCATGGCGGTAACGAGGCTCTTACCGACCTTCTGGGAGAATTCCGAGCTCTTCTTCGTCATGGATAGGCCAATGTCGTCCATTTTCACCAGGATGGCGACCGCTCCGTAGACAACGGCAGTGATGAGAACGGCAACGACGACCAGGATGAGTGCGCGGATCCAGAAGGATTCGTCAACCACCTGGTCGAGGGAAATCACCATGATTTCGGCCGACAGAATGAAGTCGGTCGTCACGGCGCTCTTCACGATCTGGTCCTCGGCGCCCGCGCCCTGCTCAACGGCGGGGGCGTCCTTCTCCGCGTGCTTGCCCCGGACCTTCTCATACACCTTCTCTGCGCCCTCAAAACACAGATAGGTACCTCCCAACATGAGCAAAGGTGTTAGGACCTGGGGGAGGAACTCCGACAGAAGGAGGATGACGGGAAGGATAAAGATCAGCTTGTTGCGGATCGAGCCGGTTGAGATCTTCTTGATGATGGGCAGTTCCCGGTTGGGCTTCACACCATCCAAGTACTGCGGGGTGACCGCCGCATCGTCAATGACGACACCGGCGGCTTTAGCGCTTGCCTTCATGGTGCCCGCTGCCACATCGTCGATCGAAGCCGCCGCTAAGCGAGCAAGCGCCGCGACGTCATCCAGAAGTGCAACTAGTCCACCAGCCATGATTTTCTTCCTCCGTGGGAGATATGCCGTTGACCATGCTAGTCGCAGGTACGACTAGCGCAACTATCTCATACCGGCCCCCTTTGTGGTTGCAATCACACGTGAGTGCCTGTTGGATGGTCGCATGAATGTGGTTGTTATCGGTGCGGGGCTCGCTGGCCTCGTGGCAGCAAGCGAAGCGGCGGACCGCGGTAGGCACGTTATCCTCGTCGACCAAGAAGGGGAACAGTCACTCGGCGGACAAGCCTTCTGGTCGTTTGGTGGCCTGTTCCTCGTTGACTCCCCGGAGCAACGAAGAATGGGCATCAAAGACTCGTTCGAGTTAGCCCGCTCCGACTGGCAGGGCTCAGCCCAGTTCGACCGTGAAGAAGACAAATGGGGCAGGGCATGGGCCGACGCCTATCTCGACTTTTCGGCAGGCCCGAAGCGTGAGTGGCTCTCATCCAAAGGAGTCTCGTTCTTCCCGGTTGTGGGATGGGCGGAACGAGGAGACGGCAGAGCGGACGGCCACGGAAACTCGGTGCCCCGCTTCCACATTGTATGGGGCACCGGCCCGGGAATTGTTGCCCCGTTCGAGGAGTCCGTCCGGGAACATGCGGAGGCTGGCCGCATTGAATTCCGGTTCCGCCACCAGGTCGACGAACTCATCGGTACCGACGGGGCGGTCACGGGCGTTCGAGGAACCATTCTTGAACCGACGAACGTGGAGCGGGGCCGCTCCTCCTCACGGGAAGCGGTAGGTGACTTCGAGATCGAGGCCGACGCCGTGATTGTTGCCTCGGGTGGTATCGGCGGCAATCTCGACCTGGTTCGGCAGAATTGGCCGGAACGACTCGGCACCCCACCGGAATCCATGATCATCGGTGTGCCCGACCACGTGGATGGTCGGATGCTCGGAATCGCGGAGAATGCTGGCGGCAGGGTCGTGAACCGCGACCGCATGTGGCACTACACGGAGGGCATTAAGAACTATGCGTCCATATGGCTGGGGCATGGGATTCGGATCCTCCCCGGACCATCTTCGCTCTGGCTCGACGGGGATGGAAACAGGCTCCCCGCACCCGCCTACCCGGGATTCGACACTCTCTCAACTCTTCGCCACCTGCGCGCTACGGGGCATGACCACTCCTGGTTCATCCTTACCCAGAAGATC
This sequence comes from Flaviflexus sp., assembly GCF_052087705.1. Taxonomy (NCBI): domain Bacteria; kingdom Bacillati; phylum Actinomycetota; class Actinomycetes; order Actinomycetales; family Actinomycetaceae; genus Flaviflexus; species Flaviflexus sp. The sequence continues at coordinate 7,464 of NZ_JBQCYC010000002.1, forward strand.
CTTGAGAAAGAGTTCGCGCTGTCCGGATCCGAACAGAACCCGGATCTCACAAACAAGGACTTGAAGCTGTTGGCGACCCGCCTCAAGTCGGGGGCACCCGGACCGGTCGAAGCGTTTAAGACACAGGGCGAGGACTTCCTTGTCGCGGACAGCATCGAGGACCTCGTTGCCGCGATGAACCGCCTTGAAAACGGAAACCTGGACCCGGTAAAGATCCGTGCACTAGTCGAGGCCCGCGACCGGCAACTTGACAACGAGTTCGGTAAGGATGCCCAGCTAGCCGCAATTCGAGGGGCTCGGAAATCCCGCGGTGACAAGCTCATTCGAGTTGCCTCCCCGCACAAGTTCCTCGATCCAAAGAACGGACCGCTGGTCGCCGTACGTCTGCACATCCTCTCCCGCAAAACACTCGGCGGCCTACAAACCAATCTTTCTTCCCAGGTTCTTGGCAACGACGGGAACCCAGTACCTGGCCTCTATGCGGCGGGGGAAGCCGCAGGATTCGGCGGCGGCGGCGTCCATGGATACAACTCTCTCGAAGGAACGTTCCTCGGAGGATGCCTGTTCTCTGGAAAGCGTGCGGGCGAATCGGTTTAACGGTTGGGACGCAATGTCCTCCGTCCAACCGGAGAGCGTGCTGCCCAACCAGAGGGTTGGGCAGCATGATTGCGTTTGATGACGAAGCTGAATTCGTCGGTCGGCGGGCTAGAGTCCGACGAAGTCCTTCCAGATTGGTAGGTCGCGCTTGGCCTGGTCGAGTCCGGCAATGTAGTTGGCGCGGAGCTTGTTAATATTCCGTTCCGCCGTGCCCACCATCATGTTTTCCGGGAAGAACAGGACCGCGCGTCCGTGCTTCTCCAGTTCGAGGAGCTTTTCCTTGGTTGCGTTGTAGCGGACGTGGCGGGTGATAAGGGCCTCGGCTACCGCGGGATACTTGCGGAAGTGCCGTTCAAAGAACTTCGTGTTGCGGGGGACGGCCTTCCAGTAGTTACGAGGTCGAGTCATGATGACAAGGAATCGTTCGAAACCGTCTGCTTCCGCGGCGTCGAGCGCCACGCCTCCCGAGGAACCGATCGCTCCATCGACCCATTGCACCCCGTCAATATCCACCACCGGCATCAGCCCCGGCATGGTCGATGAGGCTTGAACCTTCTTCATGATGTCCGCGTTGGTGCTCAGATCTTCCCGGCCCCAGTAGGCGGTCTCGCCAGTCTCCGCATTGAATCCACCGATGCGGAGGCGTGCCGGATTCGAGAAGAACACTTTGGAATTGAAGGGAAGGGCTTCGTCCGGTCCGGAAGTCTGCTGGTAAATGTAGTTCGCGTTGAACAGTCCCTCGCCTCGCAGGAACGTTCGAAAGTTCCCGAAGTTTGGATCGCCAGCAAAGTCCGTGAAGGAGAGACGGGCACGCCTCGAATCCCGCGACACGTAGTTGACCGTGTTTGTCGAACCGGCAGAGATCCCCGCAGTCCAGTCGAAATAGATGTCGTTCTTGAGGAGAACGTTGACGACAGGCGCGGTATAGGACGCCCTCATCGCACCTCCCTCAAAGATCAAAGCGGTGTCGAAGACATTGCTGGATAGCGACATGGGACTCCCTTCCCCGCCAACGATACCCTGGTCAAGTGAAACGCTCAGCCGTAGCCTGGTTTCATGTTGGTGACGAGCAGGAGAATCTACAGCGACAAACGACAGGGCAAGGAATATCGTGTCCTCGCTGATCGGCTGTGGCCGCGGGGAGTCTCAAAAGAGGACGCGGATGTTGATATGTGGGCGAAAGATCTCGCACCATCAGACGACCTTCGCAAGTGGTTCCACGATGATCGGGACAGCAGATATGAGGAATTTGCCGAGAAGTACCGGCACGAACTCGAAGACCTGGCTCCCGACCTCAATGAGCTCCGCAACCGCAGTGAAATAGTTCTTCTCACGGCGGCCAAGGATGTCGATCACAGCCACATCCCCACCCTGACGGACTACCTGACAGACGTTCTCAACGACAAATAGTCGGCACGTTGGGCAGCGGTGCACGCCGTGGCGAAGTGGTGGCCTGCTTCGTCGGGTGTACAGAAAACCAATCTAGCCGTCTGCTTGGTGATGGCAAGCCTGCGCGGATCCGCGGGGCCGATGTGTTCACTCGGGGAAACTGAGTTCCTGCTTGGAAAGAATATCCATGCTCGTCTCGTCGACGGGATCGGTGAACGACAGGCGTTGCGCCAAGAGTTCGATCCGGTCGGGGAAGCCCTCACCCGGTCCGTAGAGAGTGTCTCCAAGAATCGCAAATCCGGCGCCTGCGGCATGCACTCTGATCTGATGGGTTTTTCCGGTTAGCGGCACAGCCTCGTATCGGCCCCGCGTGCCCGAAGAATCCTTATCCAGTAGACGGAACTTCGTGCGAGCGTTCGGTTCCCCCGGTACCTCAAGGGACTGCCCGCCTTGAGCCACCAGGCGGGAGGCTCGTTCCCGCGGCACATCGGCAACCGCACGCGCCAGGAACTCGTAAGTCTTGGACGCGGTCTCGTTCTCAAACATCTGCTGGTAGGTGCCGCGGTAGGCGGGATCCTTCACAAGGAGCATGACTCCCGAGGTGGCGCGATCGAGCCGGTGAGCGCACGTCACCTTATCTCCGAACTGTCTGCGTGCCTGGACAAGGACAGACCTGGCAACGAATGAACCCTGCGGTGTTGACGAAATCCCGGCAGGCTTATCGACGGCAATAATCCGATCGTTTTCGAGGAGAACTGGAAGATCAATGTCGGCCTCGTCGGGAATCGGGCGGTGTATGTAAGCAGTCTCGTCATTCTCGTAACCGATGTCCCCAGCTCCTATTGCCGCCACAACATCGGCGCGGCTCACGGCGGCTCCCTTGCTGGCTAAAGCGATGAACACTTGCTCTGCAAGATCAGCACCGGGAGGAAGACGGAGCAGTGTGGGGGAGACCCCGCGCCGCGGGCTAGAGTCGGATATGCGTGGCATTTGTCAGTCCAGCGAACCGGTCATCGTTCGCCGTGAAGATGATGACCTGCCCGGCAGACGTATTGTTTTCGATTGCCGACACAACACGATGGAGTCTCCGGCGGTCCGAATAGCCGAGCGTGTCATCAAACATGACAGGAACCGCATCTTCATCGGACACGAGCTGAGCGGTGGCGAGCTTAATGAGAATCGACAGCTGTTCCTTTGCACCCGTTGAAAGCTGATCGAAAGGAATCAATACCCCATCCATAATCCGGTGGGTCACCGCCAGTTCCTCGTCAATATCAACGCCGAATGTGGGGTTCTGGTAGGTGGCACGGCCCAGTTCCTCCAGGGCATGCCGGAACGGTGCGATGTACTTGCGGTGCGCCGCCTGCTGGTGGCGGATCAATACCTCTTCGAGAAGTTTCGCCGATTCTGCCCTGGAAAGAAGCGACTCGAGCTCTTGTTCGGCACGTTGCATTTCACTCGTCGACGCGTCCAGCTTCTGCTGGATGCCGACCGTGTTCTTCGAATCAAGGACGGCCTTGTCCTGTCCGTACTGTCGCCTCACCTCATCGAGCCGCTGCTCGAGACCGGCAATGTGCTTCAGAGTGGACTCGTGGTCCTCGAGCAGGGCGTCGCCACCCGACTCTTCAAGCTTTTCCTTGGCGGCGTTGAGCTCGGCAATGTGCTGATCGAGGGCTTTCGAGGCCGATGCGAGTGTCTTATCAAGTTCCTCGTCGGAGTTGCGCTCGCGTGCCTCAGCAAGAGCAGTGACCGCGCGGGAGTGTGTGCCCCTCTGGTTCTCGACCCGCCCCTCGAGGGTGGCGAGTTGGTTGCGCGCTGTTTCTGCTTCTGCCTTCTTGGCTGACAGAACTGCCTCCGTGTCCGAAACCTGGCCTGAGAGTTCCTTTTCCTGTGCCGTGAGGGCATCAATGTCGCCCTCCTTCGCATCCCCCTGCTCCGCAACCCAGGTCTTCTGCGTCGCGAGATCGTCACGAATGTCGTCCGCGCTCTTTCCATCCAGAAGGTCCGTGCGTGACTCCTTGAGAGCGGCCAACTTGCGTTCCTGCTCTTCAAAGAAAACGCGAGCTGATCGGAGAGCCTTCACTGACTCTGCGCCATTGTCTGCCAGCAGGTACTTAAGCTCGTCCCGTTGCGCCTCAAGGCGCGAGAGCGCTTCGGCGGATGTGGCGTGCGGGGAGACAGTGAACCGAAGCTCCCCGGGCACTTCGACCGTGACATCGGTGAGAACGGGAATGTTGTGGGGGGATTCCCCGAGCGATATGTCTTCACCGTCGAGGAGGACGTGGCGGTCGCCGGCGAGCGCCACCATGCTGATCTGAGCGGCACCGGCCTTAGCTACCGTCTCGGCGATCTCGATCTCTCGCTCAAGGTCGGTGACTTTCTCGACGGTTTTGGGGTCGATGGGGGACAAGCCGGCGGTTACTTGAGCGATCTCGCTGGTCAAGGCCTCGTATTTGGTGAGCAATGCTTCCATCGCCTTGATGTCTTCGCGTGCCCGCTTGCTCCGGTCAAAACGATTGGCCTGTGCGAGAAGGTCCGAAACAACCTTATGTTTCTCTCGCTCTTCCTTGGCGCGCGCCGCGAGGTCGCTGATTTCCTTTTCGAGGGGAGCCGCATCTTCCCTGGCACTGTTGCGCTTTTCCTTGAGGGCGGCCAGTTCGTCCTCGGCCTCTTTGGCGGAAGCAATAAGAAGGCTGCGCGCATCGAGGGCTGCCTGTGCGGAATCGACATCCTTTTGTGCGGATGCGACGGTCTTCTCCGACTCCTTGATAGTTGCCTTGGCGGCGTGAGCGACGGTTACTTGCTCCTCAAGAGGGGCAAGCCGTTCATGCTCCAGCTTGAGGTCGCCTGTGCGCTGATTGATCTCCTCCTCGAGAGCAGTCAGTGCCGCAATGTCTGCTTCGAGAGCCTCGAGTGCAGACGTTGAATCGGTGACATCGTTCTGGGCCTCCTGGACTCGTTTCCGTGCGTCCTTGAGGAGCTTTCCTTCGGCTCGCCCCTTTGTGTAGAACTCGTCGACAATCTCGCTGACGCGGGTAAGAACGGGAGTCGACGAGGTGTCGTCGATAACCTCTCCGGCCTGGACCGACAGTGCCTTCTGCAGTGAGGAAGAGGAACTGAGCGGGCTAACCTCGAGTGCGGTTGCCTGCATGAGCCGCGAAGCCTTCCACAGAGTTGTGTCCATGCCCTCCCACAGATCCGTGAGGACATTGTGGGCAGCATCCCCGGTCTCCGACTGGCCCCTGCGGGGACCCTCAAGGAATGTCAGTTCGGTGGTCTTGCTTTTCAGCCACCGCTTGAAATAGCGGACCTTGTGGGGGCCAACGGTGAAAACAGCCTCGACCTCGGGCCCCACGTCCTTACCCACGGGTTGGACGCTCCGGACCTTGCCATTGTTGGATGTGGCCTTGTGCTCGATGAGGTGGTCGAAGGCCTCGATCAGGCTCGTTTTCCCGGCCTCATTGAAGCCCGACACGATGGTAATGCCATCGCCGAACGTAACCTCTTGACTGTCGATGCCGCGGAAGTTGCGGGCGGTTAGCGATTCGAGCCTCATGCCTGCACCCCAAAACGGTAGAGAAGTTTCAATGCCCCTGCCGCACTCGGATCATCGACTGCTCGCTCGCTCAGTTCATCGAATGCGTCCCGTGCAAAGCCTGACAGGTCGAGATTGTCGAGATCGAGAGCGTCCGGAACGACGGCAAGATCGGTGCCGCTCTTAGAAGCGTAAAGGGAGGCAAAGAGGTGTTCGTGGTCTTCGGTGACCTGATCGAGGGCCGCGGCTGTCGAGATCGAAAGTGTCCCTTTTAGCTTCGTCTTCACGATCGTTCTGTCCTTCGAAGGGATCCTCTCGAGATCCTCGGCAAACAGATCAACGTCTGCCGAGGAGTCGAGGGTGCGTTCGATCGTTGTGTGCAGCCAGGTACCAACCTCGTGCCGCACCGCGTTCACCCCGTCATCATCGATCGTGACGGAAAGGACGGTGCCGCGGGTTGTCTCTCGTTCGCTCGTGGTTTCGTGGGTTCCCGAATAGTTGATGGCGCCGGTTTCGTCGTCGAGCTTGCAGATGTGCCGGTCCCCGAGAGCCACGTAGTCAACGAGACCGGAACGGACTGCTTCCCTGAGCTTGTCGCTGTCGACATACTCGGTGGACAGATGATCGGGATCGAGTTCGCGAAGCATGCCGTGGCCGACGAGGATTCGCGTGTTCTCGGTCGGTTCCAGCGTGGGCAGAATTCCGCACACGGGGTCCGTGCCCGGGTTCTTGCCCGTCCAGGGGACGGCCACAATCTCCACGCCAGGTACGGCGTCAAAGGGGCCGGGGCCATTAAGAACGGTGACGTTGTCGGGGATCATGCGCTGAGTATCTGGCGAAAGCCAGATGGAGCCGGGTCCGAGTGGATCGTGGTTGCCGGGAAGAAGGAAGATCGGGATATTCGTTTCCGACATGGCCTCAAAAGCGCGGCCAATATCCCGGGAGGAGAGGTTAGCGTGTTCGAAGACATCGCCAGCCACAACGATGAACTGGGATTGCGTTGCCTTGGCAACATCCCCGATTGTTCTGATGGTGTGGACACGGTCTCCGGTGAAACGTGCCTGAGCTTCGTCGCTGAGGTAGTGCCGGACCATGCCAAGCTGCCAGTCGGAGCTGTGGATGAACGTGACGGGTGTCTTGGTCATGGCATTACCTTACGTAATGTTGCGGACAGAACTCGCCCGGGCCTTTCCCCGGTGGCGAATCCTGTTGCTTCCCTTCGTGCGCTCTCGACAGAATGGTGATCATGGATATTACGTACCGTGGCACGCCCGTCAGCATCGTAGGCAACCTTCCCGAGAAGGGTGCGAAGGCCCCGGACTTTACGCTCGTTGGAACTGAACTCAACGACATTACACTGAAGGATTTTGAGGGCCGCCGCGTCATTCTCAACATCTTCCCGTCGATCGATACGGGAGTGTGTGCGACTGCCGCCCGCACGTTCAATAAGCTTGCGGATGATCTGCCGAACACGACGGTCGTCTGCGTTTCCCGCGACCTGCCCTTTGCGCTTAACCGCTTCTGCGCAACCGAGGGCATCAAGAACGTGGTCACCACCAGCGCATTCCGCTCGACATTTGGTGATGACTACGGCGTAACAATGGAGAATGGTCCGATCGCGTCCCTCCTTGCTCGCTCCGTCGTTGTTCTCGACACGGACGGCAGGGTTCTCTACACCGAGCTGGTTCCCGAAACTTCGCAGGAGCCCGACTATGAGGGCGCGAAGAACGCGATCGAATCCGCTTAACAATTGGTGGCGTAGGTTGGAAGAGGGGCGGGCGCCAGCGGTGCCTGCCCCTCTTCCAACCTGTGCGCAACTCCCGCAATCTGTGCGCAACTCGCGTCGTGCCACTTATGTAGCGGTTTTCCCGATAACGCACCATGCGGTGTCCAATAAAAGATGGACTGTAAACGTTTGCGTGAGGAGGGGCCCGGGACTTGGCTTCGTTCGGTGCTCACTCAGCTATTTGCTGTGAGCTGCTGATTGTTTGCTTGCTTCTGCCAGACGTTCGACTATCAAGATTTGCTCAGCCTTGCCGGGTATCGTTCGGCGTACATGTGAAACAGGAGGAACGATGAAGGTTTCGCTCGTGCTCGGATCCGGTGGTGCCCGCGGTTACGCACACATTGGGGTCATCGAAGAAATCAAACGGCGTGGTCACGAGATCGTGGCAATCTCGGGTACGTCCATGGGATCCTTGATCGGTGGTCTCGAGGCCGCGGGGAAGCTTGATGACTTTGCCGACTGGGCCACGAGCCTGACACATCTTGACGTATTCCGGCTCTACGATCCTGCCTTCTCTCAGCCCGGAGTTATTAAGGCCGACAAGATCTTCCAGATGGTCAACAGCTTTGTCGACAACGTACAAATCGAAGATCTGGAGATACCGTTTACCGCGGTCGCAACCGATATTGTCAACCACCGTGAGGTCTGGTTCCAGCGCGGTGACCTCGTCACCGCTATGCGAGCATCCTGTGCACTGCCGACCTTTATTGCCCCGATCATGGTGAACGGAAAGATCCTTGCCGACGGTGGGCTCGTTAACCCCGTTCCGGTTGAGCCAACCTCGGCGATCCCCTCGGATGTCACCATCTCGGTTTCTCTCAGCGGACGCCCAAACACGATTCTTTCTACCTCTGCCGTTAACGACGAGCACAGCGAGAAGTACGAAGAAGACGATGGGCTCAAGCTCGCTGCTAGGCTTCGTCGCGGGGTTGCTGGCCTTATGGACGCGAACATCTTCCGGCGGGACGATAAGGAATCCGAAGGGGCCGACTCGGCAAGCTCCGAGCCCTCAGAAGGCGCGGGGCTACTCAGCGAGGAGATGTTCGGGGACGAAACGAAGGCACAGCTGGCTGAGACAGAAAGTGCCACACAAGTAACGGGGGAGGGACCTGCGGGGCCCCTCGACGCGTGGAACGAGGTCGGGAAGCTACCCGCGAACCTCAATACGATGGGGGTGGTGAACATGGCGCTGGAGACCATGCAGTCCATGATTGAGCGCTACCGGGCAGCCGCAAATCCCGTCAACGTCAAGATCGATGTTCCATCCGTCGTGTGCGGCACCCTCGACTTCCACAAGGCGTCTGAAGTTACCGAGGCGGGTCGCCAGCTCGCCATCGACGCCTTTGACGACATGGGCCTCTGACAACGGGCACCGAAGGTCGGAAACTGTTTTAGGGGGAATCATTGCACCGCTTAGCGACGAAGCGGCAGCTCTGAGTGACGAAGCTGTGGCGCTGAGAGACGGAGCTGTTGGCGTTAGAGAACCAGAAGCGACAGCGCCATAACCGCCATGCCAGAAACCAGTGAGTACATGGCCACGTGGTGCTTTCCGAACTCTTCGGCCGAAGGCAGGAGCTCGTCCAGGGAAATGAAGATCATGATGCCCGCGACCGCGGCGAACGACATTCCCATCAGGGTGTCCGATACAAAGGTGGACAGGACGAGGTAGCCGACCAGAGCGCCGAGAGGCTCTGCGAGACCCGAGGCGGCGGACAGCCAGAAAGCCTTCTTCCTGCTTCCCGTTGCGTAATAAATGGGAGCTGACACGGCTATGCCCTCGGGAATGTTGTGCAGGGCGATTGCAACGGCAATGGGAATGGCAATCTCGGGATCTTGAAGGGCAGAAAGGAATGTTGCGAAGCCTTCGGGGAAGTTGTGAATCGCGATAGCAATAGCGGTGAAGACTCCCATCCGCATGAGCTTTGCCCGCTGCTCCGGCTCAATCTCGGACGAGACATTGCCGAGTTCGTGCGGGTTTGCTTCCATCGGCACGAATCTGTCGATGGAAGCAATGAGTCCGATTCCGCCAAAGAAACCGAGAACCGTTACCCATGGCCCCCACGTCTCACCGAGATCGGAGACGAGGGCCTCCTGTGCCTTTGGGAAGATCTCGATCATCGACACGTAGATCATGACGCCAGCCGAGAAGCCGAGCATCGCGGCCAGGAAGGCGGGGGACTGTTCCTTCTTCAGGAACGCAATGAGAGAGCCGATAGCGGTGGCTAAGCCTGCGGCAAGCGTGATGCCGAAGGCAAACAGCACATCACCAGATTCCATACGCACCTCCTGGGCTGATTCCACGATAAAGTTTCGGTCTTCCGAAATTCTAGGACTTTCGTAGTGTTTCCGTGCGTATTTCGTGCCTGCTGCCAGTGGAGTTCCTTACATCCGGGGATTCGCGGGCCCGACGGTCCGCTTCTCGATAGTCTGGAACCGTGCTCAGTGTTTATGGACCAGGTGGAGTCGGCGGCGTCCTCGCGGCAGTTGTTCGACATGCAGGAATCGATGTGGAGATCGTCGCAACCGAGAGAACTGCGGCGACGATCAATGAGGTGGGACTGAACCTCGAATCGGCCCAGTACGGAAGCATCCAGGTGGATGTTCCCGCGCGAACGGAGCCCACACCCGGATCCGCCATCATTGTCGCCACAAAGGCGTACTCGCTACCCGAGATAGCCCAGAACATTGAAGAATCGGCGCCGAGCGAGATCGTCTCCCTCTGCAACGGGGTATCCCACGCCGAGCGGATCCACGACCTTGGTGCTTCCCGCGCCACCTGCGGTGCCATTCGCATCGTCTCCGAACGAACCAGCCCGGGCGTTTTCCTCCACCACTCGAAATTCACCATGATCGATGTCGAGGAAGCGGCGCGGGGATGGGAGATCCCCGAAACCCTCGAGAGGGCCGGACTTACTGTTCGGGTCGGTGGCACGGAAGCAGAAGTGCTCTGGAACAAGCTACGTTTCCTCGCGCCCATGGCACTCCTCACCGCCTCGACCGGCAAGTTGCTCGGCCCTGCAATGGTGCAATCAGAACCCCTCATCGAAGAAGTCGCTCGGATTGCCACGGCCTCCGGTCTTGAGACCGCCCCGGACGACATATACAACTTCCTGAATAAGATCGATCCCGACTCGGACTCATCGCTCGGGCGTGATGTCACAGCAGAGAACCCCACAGAGATTGACGCACTCGGACACGACCTCGTGCGCACCGCTGAACGCGCGGGCATTGACACGCCTGCGCTCGCGGCGGCGATTCAGGCCATCGAGAGTCGGCTCGCATGATCATTAGACCGGCAATCCGCGCTGACCTCGATGCGGTCGCAAGCAATTTAGGAACCGTTTTTGCCGCAGATCCGTCACTTGGTTGGGTCCTGCGGAAAGCGGACGAGCCGGAGAGCCTGCTTGCGGACTTCTATCGCCTCATCACCGATTCGGCTTTCGAGCGAGGGATCATCGACGTCGCTGAAGACGAGGGGGATTTCCTGGGCTCCGCGGTGTGGACGGCCCCCGGCCAGGAAGTTCCCGCCAGCGTGCTTCGCAAGGCTCTCCCGTTGGTCCGGCGTTTGGGTAAGGCCGCGCCAACCCTGCTCCGGTATCTGAGGGCCTACTCGGCCGTGAAAATTCCATTCCCCGCCTGGCACCTCGAAGTCATTGCCGTTACCGAGCGGGCCCGAGGAAGGGGAGTGGGCTCGGCTCTGTTGGATGCTGGGCTGGAACGATGCGGAGACGAGGCTGCCCGCCTTGAGGCAACATCGACCCGCGCGGCAAAACTCTATGCCTCCCGAGGCTTTGTGCCTCTTGGAGAGGTCAAGACCCCAGCGCCGGTCCCCGAGATCATCATGTGGAAGCCGTCCTCAACCCTGCTTGCGTAAACTCGGCGTTAAAGCCGAAGCCGTGCCGACTATGTCGAGGCTAAACCGGCCCAGCCTTGCAAAGAATCGAAGGGGAGTCACGGAGCGGCACTCCGGTTTGATTATTTCCTTTTAGGTAAAAGATGACCGGCACGGAATAATCCGTGCCGGTCAGTGCTCACGTGGAGCTAGAAGGTGAGGAAGATCAGGCCTGCTTGATGGCCGAGATCTCGAACTCGAGGGTGATCTTCTCGGAAACGAGGAGGCCACCGGTGGCCAGCGGGACGTCGAAGTCGATGTTCCAGTCCTTGCGGTTCACAACGACGGAGCCCTCAAGGCCAACGCGCTCGTTGCCGAACGGGTCCTGTGCTGCGCCCATGAAGTCGAAGTCAACGGTAACGGACTTGGTGATGCCCTTGATGGTGAGGTCACCGGTAACGGTCAGGGTCTCGCCCGAAGCAACAACGTTGGTCGAGTCGAAGGTGATCGTCTTAAAGTTCTCGGTGTCGAAGAAGTCGGCGGTCTGCATGTGACCATCGCGGTCAGCGTTGCCGGAGTTAACCGAAGCAGCCTGGATAACGATGTTGATCTTGGCGTCCTGGAGGTTCTCACCGGTCGAAGCGGTGCCCTCGAACTCTGCGAAGCGACCGCGGACCTTCGTGACCATCGCGTGACGGGCAACGAAGCCAATCTGGGTGTGGGTGGTGTCGAGGGTGTAGGTGCCGTTCAGCTCGTTGAGGTTAGCCATTGTTTCTTCCTTTGGTTGTCTTATTCAAGATCGCGGGCGGCTGTTTGCCACTCTGAAAAATAGTCTGACACATGTTGGTTGAAGTTTCAACCATTCAAACTTGAAATGTTGAGTGATGGTGGTCACGAGTGCCGTAGGCAGGTTTTCGCCGTTCCGAATAGTCCGTTTCGCTGTCCGTGGAGTTAACGCCCTTCAGCGGGCGGGAGGGAAGTCTGGGTTGAGGTCGCCGGGCTGCTTGATGATGGTCCTTGATCCGTCGGTGCCGGTCCGTGAGCAGCGCAGGTAGAGGACGGGGCGCTGCCAGTGATTGAGGGGAGGAATGCGCTGGAGGGTGGAGTCGGAGAACGCGTTCTGCACCATCCGGCCCTGCCATGTTCGGGGGAGCGGGTGGATGCTCCGGTACGGTTGTGGGCATGAATGCAGTGACACATAGCGAGGATTTCGCATCCTTTATATCCGCCAGTCCTTCTTCCTTCCATGCGGCCCGCGAAGTGGCGGCGCGCCTGGAGGAGGCGGGCTTCCACCGTCAGGAAGAAGAGGAACCCTGGGATGCCAGCAGGGGTGGCCACGTCATGGTTCGCGACGGCGCGGTCATGGCCTGGTGGGTTCCCGAAGAGGTCAAGGAGGTCGGGTTCTCTATCGTGGGTGTCCACACCGATTCCCCGACCTTTAAGGTGAAGCCCAATCCGCAGGCAGATGTCGAGGGCTACGGCCAGGTCAATGCCGAGACCTATGGCGGGCTTCTCGGTAACTCCTGGCTGAACAGAGACCTGGGACTGGCTGGTCGGGTGTTCACCGAATCCGGTGAGCACCTAGTGAAGACCGACCCAATCATGGTGATTCCGCAGCTTGCCATTCACCTCGATCGTTCCGCTCGCGAGGGCGTCACCCTCAATTCGCAGAACCACCTGCACCCGATCTTCTCCGTGTCCGGAGGTTCGCTCGTAGACATCCTGAAGACCGATGCTGGCACTGACGAGGACATTGTGGGCTTCGACCTCGTTGCGTACGACTCGCAAGGCCCCGCAAGGATCGGCCCGGATCGCGAATTCTTTGCGTCGGGCCGGCAGGACAACCTGCTGTCCGTGCACGCGGCGCTTGCGGCCATGGAGAAGGTCTCGGCAACGACCGGGTCGGTCGCGGTACTTGCCGCCTTTGATCATGAGGAGATTGGTTCCCGGACCAACACCGGTGCCGCTGGTCCGATACTCGAAACCGTTCTCCGCCGCACGGCTGGAGCGCTTGGGCTCTCGACCGAGGATGAGGTGCAAAGGGTCTTTGCTCGATCCGCCTGCCTGAGTGCTGACTGCGGTCATGCTGTCCACCCGAACTACGGCGAGAAGCACGATCCTTCCCACCGTCCTGTTCTTGGTCAGGGACCGCTTCTCAAGCACAACGCGAACCAGGCATACATGACGAACGGCTGGGGTACCGCACTGTGGAACCGCGTCTGCCACCACGCGGGAATTGCGTCGCAGGACTTTGTTTCCCGCAATGACGTGCCCTGCGGCTCCACCATTGGCCCGCTGACGGCAACGCGCCTCGGTATCCGCACCATCGATGTTGGCGCACCGCTACTCTCGATGCACTCGGCTCGCGAGCTCAGTCATATCGATGACGTTTACGCGATGTCGCAGGCAATCGCATCCTTCTGGGAGATCGCATAGCGGTTCACTCGTAATAGATAGAGGAGGGGAGTCGGAAAGTTTCCGGCTCCCCTTTCCTCCCGTTGGCCCACGTTCACGCGGCGCCCGGTGCGCCCGTTGTTCCTGTTAGGGGCCGCCTCCCTCCGCAGAATGTGCGGATGCAGCGCTCCTCCTGCGTGTTGCGTCGATCTGTCTGCTCGGCGGGGCGCGTAAGAAACCGACCGGCGCCCTATCCGTGTCTGGGGTGGCGCGCCGGGTGTTGTATCAAGTCAGAGTGTCGCGCGTACGTTGCTGGTCCGGCTAGTGAGATTTGGTGAAGGAGGATGGTCACATGTGTCCTGCTATCACACCATTAACGCCGCTCTGATGACGGTGAAATGTTCGACTCGTCCATTTTTAGTGCCGATGATCGAATGTAACAAACTGATAAATTCTGCTTGATCTGCGGACAATGAGTTCGACATCACGAAGCGCTTATGTATACTTCAGTGACTTATACCAGGCGAGGTTCAGCCTTGTTTGTTAAGCCAACCCGTCGCCCTCGGGACCAACCGGGACTGGGAGCGGCGAGCAAATCACTTAATTCTGAACAAAGGTGACACTGTGAAGCGTAGAAAGACATACTCGCTTGTCGCTGCGTCGGCGGCTGTAGCATTGGTGCTCAGCGCTTGTACGTCAGGTGGCGACGAAGAAGAGACAACCACTTCGGGGGATGACACAACCACGTCCGAAGA
>NZ_JBQCYC010000002.1:21851-179767 GCF_052087705.1 Flaviflexus sp.
GACGAAGGTACCGACGAGGGCTCGGGCCCCGGCGGCACCGTAGCCTTCACCACTGGTGCAGACGAGTACGCCGGCTACAACGGTGTTCTCTCCTCCACCTACTCGACCGGTAACTCGGTCATTAACGACCGCCTTGGCGTTGGCTTCGGCTACTTCAACGCAACCGGCGAGTGGCAGAACGGCACGGACCTTGGTTCGTACGAGATGATCTCGGAAGAGCCGCTGACCGTTGAGTACACCATCAACGAAGAGGCCGTTTACCAGGGTGGGACCTCCATCACCTGTGAGGACTACTACATGGACTGGGTTTCCCAGAACCCGCAGTGGATCCTTGATGCTCAGGCAGAAGCTGGCAAGACCAACGACGCTGGCGAGGGCACCCCGCTGTTCGACCACGTCTCTGGCCCCGCCTCCTACGCACTCGCAGTTCCGGCTGGTCCCGAGTGTGAGCCCGGCGATCAGTCGTTCACCATTGAGTACAACGCTCCGAACCCGGACTGGGAGCTCGTTGTTTCCGGAGCCCTCCCCTCGCACGTCATGGCTGAGAAGGTTGGCCTGAGCAAGGAAGAGCTCTTCCAGGCATTCAAGGATGAGGACTTCGAGGTTGCCCAGCAGGTAGCTGAGGAGTGGAACAACTGGTACTCCGAGACCCCGGGCGAACTGCCCCCCATCGAAGAGGCCCCCTCGTACGGCCCCTTCACCTACATGGAAGATGGCTGGCAGCCCGGCGAGTACATCACGCTCGTTCCGAACCCGGACTGGTGGGGCGAAGCCCCCGGCGTTGAGGAATTCATCTTCCGCTTCATCGCACCGGAGGGCCAGAACCAGGCTCTCCAGAACGAAGACGTTAACGTCATCGAGCCCCAGGCCAACCAGGACGCGCTTGACGCACTTGAGGCCATGGACAACGTGACCGTCCTTTCCGGATCGACCCTGATCTGGGAGCACATTGACTACAACTGGGCAGAGGGCTCGGTCTTCTCCGATGCCAACGGCGGCCTTGAGCTTCGCCAGGCATTCGCCTACTGCGTCCCCCGTCAGGACATCGTTGACCGTCTCGTGAAGCCCCTCGATGAGGACACGATCGTCATGAACGCTCGCGAGTACTTCCCGACCGACGAGGACTATGACGCAGTCGTTGAGGCTGCTTACGACGGCTCGTACGACGAGGTCAACATCGAGCGCGCTCAGGAGCTCGTCGCCGAGTCCGGCGTCGAGAACCCGACCGTCCGCCTCGGCTACGCCGCACCGAACCAGCGTCGCGCTGACACGGTTGCTCTCATCCAGTCCTCCTGTGCAGAAGCAGGCATCACGGTTGAAGACATCGGCGCGTCCGACTTCTTCGCACCGGGTGGCGGCCTCGACACCGGTAACTACGATGCAGCCCTCTTCGCATGGTCCGGCTCCGGCCAGGTCGTCTCGGGCCGTAACATCTACCACACCGATGGTCAGCAGAACTGGCACGGCTGGTCCAACGAGACCGTCGACGCCGAGTGGGACAAGATCCTTGGATCGCTCGACCCCGAGGCCTGGCTCGAGTCCAAGACCATCATTGAGGAAGAGCTCTGGAACGACCTCTTCGGTCTCCCGCTCTACGCTCACCCGGGTATTGCAGCACACACCACTGGCCTGCAGAACGTTGAGCGCAACGTCACTCAGTCCGGCGTCGTGTGGAACGCTGAAGAGTGGACCTGGTAGGAATCTAATCACTACCGAACCCAACTGATAGGCCGCGTAGCGGCGGGCCTGGTGGATCACCAGACCCCCGCCGCTACGCGGCTTTCCACATGGGAACAATCACCCGAGGCGGTGAGGGGTGCACCAAATACGATTTCGCAATCGGTAAACCTGCACCTAGAATGCCTAACGTGTGCTCTGAGGCCACCCATCTCAACGTACTTGGCACGGGCGGGCTAGCTGCCGAAAAGCTATAGGGACACACCTTCCAGAAAGAAGTACGAGACGTGTTCAAATTTGTCTTAAAAAGAATCGGCATATCCCTGATGATTCTTTTTTTCGCATCGGTCCTGGTGTACGGGCTTGTCGTCCACTCGGGCGACCCCCTCGCGGATCTGCGTGAATCGAATGATCAGAACCGCGAAAGCCGAATGGCTCAACGCACCGCGCAGATGCGACTCGATGAGCCATGGGTAGTACGCTACGGCGACTGGTTACGCGGAATAGCCGGTTGTCTCCGACTGCAGTGTGACTTCGGCGAGAACAGGAGCGGCCAGAGCGTTAACGACTTGCTCTCCCTCGCCGCCGGTTCAACCATTCGTCTTGTCCTCCTCGCGACAATTCTCGGCATTGTCGTCGGTATTTTCCTTGGCCTCATGGCTGCGATCCGCCAGTACTCCGGTTTCGACTACTCGGTTACCGCGATCGCCTTTATCTTCTACTCGCTGCCCTCGTTCGTGTTCGCAGTTCTCCTCAAGGAATTCGGTGCGATCCGCTTCAATGACTGGTTGGGCGCGCCAACATTCAATATAATCTTTGTCATTCTCGTCGGCTTGATATTCGCTTTGTTCGGTCAGGCGATTGTTGCCGGCACCCCCAAGAAGCGACTGCTGGTCGGTGGCGTATCGTTTGCTGCCGCCGTTGTCATCCTCCTTGTTGTTGATGCAACCAACTGGATTCGTGAACCAATCTCGGGCCTGTGGATGCCGATCGTCATGGCTATTGCAGCATCGGTGCTGTTCATTAGCCTCCTCGCCAACTTCGGCAACAAGCGGGCAGTCCTCTCCGTCGGCGGTTCGGCTGCCGCGATGCTTATCCTCGTCATCGTTTTCCAGGGACAGCTGGAAGACCCCACCTGGTCGCTACTCGGTGGTCTCCTTATCGCAGGCATCGTTCTCGCGGTCGCTATTTCCCAGGTCTTCGGTGGTTACGCCAAGCGCTCCATTACGTGGGCAAGTATTTGGACCGTCGTTTCGATCGGCTTTGCCGTTGTCGTCGACTTCCTTTGCCGTCACTGGTCCGATTACATCGACATGCGCGGACGCCCGATCTCCACGATCGGCTCCGAGTCCCCGAACTTCCGCGGCGCCGATGACTTCTGGCTCCAGCTCATGGACACCTCAACGCACCTCATCCTCCCGACGCTGTCGCTGACACTCATGTCGATCGCGTCCTACACCAGGTACACCCGTTCCTCGATGCTTGAGGTACTCGGCCAGGACTACGTCCGCACCGCACGTGCGAAGGGCCTTCCGGAGCACACGGTTATGACCAGGCACGCTTTCCGTAACGCGCTTCTTCCCGTGACCACGATCGTCGCTTTCGACTTCGCAGGGCTCATCGGTGGCGCCGTTATTACGGAGAAGGTCTTCGGTTGGAAGGGCATGGGTGAGCTGTTCGAAACGGCTCTGAAGCAGGTTGACCCTGATCCCGTCATGGCTTTCTTCCTCGTGACCGGCGGTATTGCTGTCCTCATGAACATGTTCGCCGACCTTCTGTACGCGTACATCGACCCCAGGATCAGAAGGTGAGTCGCGTGATGCAGTATTCGAAAATTCTCAGGAGTGACTCGTAATGGAAAACACTGATCCTAAGGCCCACATGGCCGCAGTGGGCGACTTCAATGCGGCAGAGCTCGACGATGAGGTCTTGGACTCGACAACAAACAAATCCTACTCGCAGGGCCAGCTCGTCCTGCGCCGCTTCCTTCGCCACCGCGCTGCGATGATCTCGCTGTTCATCTTCCTCTTCATCGTCGTCATGGCGTTCACCTCGATCGGCTTCGGGCCCGTCCCCGGCTGGTGGAAGTACGACTACACCTCGACGCACGACATCGTTAATGGAGGCGCCCCGACGCTTGGCTGGTTCACCGTTGGTGAGCACCCGTTCGGCCAGGACAACGTCGGTAAGGACTACTTCGCGCTCATCATGCGCGGAACCCAGCGCTCGATCATTATCGCGTTCATCGTCGGTATCGTATCGACCCTCATCGGCACCCTGATCGGTGCTCTCTCGGGTTACCTGCGCGGCTGGGTCGAGTCGATCCTCATGCGCATCACGGACCTCTTCATCGTTATCCCGCTGCTCCTCCTCGCAGCTGTCGTTGGTCAGCTTGCCAGCGAGAGGCTCAACGGTGGCATCGTGATGCTCGCGTTACTTCTCGGCTTCCTGTCATGGACAGGTCTCGCCCGTCTTGTTCGAGGCGAAGTGCTTTCGCTACGAGAACGAGAATTCGTGTATGCGGCGCAGGCGCTTGGCGCCTCCACGCCCCGCATCATCATCAAGCACATCCTCCCGAACTGCCTCGGTACGATCATCGTCTCCGCGACGCTCGCTATCTCCGCAGCAATTCTTCTTGAGACCGCGCTGTCGTTCCTCGGGTTCGGCGTCCGCGCCCCTGACACGTCGCTCGGCCTGCTGATCTCCCAGTACCAGCAGAAGTTCTCAACGCAGCCGTGGCTGTTCTACTGGCCGGCCGGCCTGATCCTCGCCATCGCGCTCAGCGTGAACTTCATTGGTGACGGTCTGCGTGACGCCTTCGACCCCCGCCAGAAGGGCAAGGCAAAGAAGATTAAGTCAAAGAAAGCTGAGGCGAAGGCATGATCTTCGGTAAGAAGAAGTCCGACAAGGACACCGAGCAGGTAAACCGTGCCGAGTCGACCGAGATCGTCAAGGTTCACGAGAAGACGGACACCCCGGTTCTTTCGTTCGGCGATCTTGACGTCCAGTTCGCCACCGAGTTTGGTCGTGTCCACGCCGTCCGCGGTGTCGACATTGATATCCATCCGGGCGAAGTGGTGGCACTCGTTGGTGAGTCCGGTTCCGGTAAGTCCGTGACCTCCATGTCCGCACTGGGCCTCCTGCCCGGCAACGCAAAGGTGGAGGGCGAGATCTCGGTAGCGGGACACAAGGTCCGCAGCATGTCGAGCAGGGGATGGCGTCGCCTCCGCGGCACCGACATCGCCATGGTGTTCCAGGAGCCCATGACTGCCCTGAACCCCGTTCTCACGGTCGGCAGGCAGATCACGGAGGCCCTTGAGCTTCACGAGATTGCCTTCGGTAGCGCCGCTGAGGCACGTGCCATTGAGCTACTCCGCATGGTTGGTATCGACAACCCGGAAGAGCGAGTGGAACAGTACCCGCACGAGATGTCGGGCGGTCAGCGCCAGCGCGTTGTTATCGCTATTGCGATCTCCTGTAACCCCGCAGTCATCGTTGCCGACGAGCCGACCACGGCTCTCGACGTGACCGTCCAGGCCGATATCCTCGACCTGCTGCGTTCGCTCAAGGACAAGCTCAACACCGGCATTCTCCTCATCACCCACTCCATGGGCGTTGTGGCTGACATGGCGGACCGCGTGCATGTCATGTTCCGCGGCAACATCGTCGAGTCCGGCTCGGTGACCGAGGTTCTTAACAGCCCGAAGCACCCCTACACGCAGCGTCTCCTGACCGCGGTCCCGCACCTTGGACAGGGCCGTCAGCAGTTCGGACTGAAGGAGCTCGACCGGAAGGCATTCGACTCCGCGAAGACGGTCCTCGAGGTCAACGACCTCGTTGTCGAATACGACGTGTGGGGCAAGGAGCCCTTCCGCGCCGTCGACAAGGTGTCCTTCGACGTCGCCGAACGCGAGATCGTCGGCCTCGTTGGTGAGTCCGGCTCAGGTAAGTCCACGATCGGTAAGACGATCCTCGGACTTCAGCCGGCCGCCGAAGGCGAGATCAAACTGTTCGGTGAGCCGATGCTCGGTCGTTCCAAGCAGGAGCGGCAGGCGGTACGCAAGTCCGTCGGCGTGGTCTTCCAGGATCCCGCCGCCTCGCTCAACCCCAGGTTCCCGGTCGGTGACTGTATCGCCGAACCCTACGTTGTGCATAAGGAAGGTTCGAAGAAGGAACAGCAGAAGCGCGTCTATGAACTCCTGGATGCTGTCCAGCTACCCGCATCAACCTTCAACAGGTTCCCGCACGAGCTTTCTGGTGGTCAGCGCCAGCGCGTCTGTATCGCTCGCGCTCTTGCGCTGAACCCGACCCTGCTGATTGCGGATGAGCCGACCTCGGCTCTTGACGTCTCGGTCCAGGCAACGGTCCTTCGCATGCTGGCTGAGCTTCAGGACGAGTTCGGCTTTGCCTGCCTCTTCATCTCCCACGACCTCGCAGTCGTTGACCTCATGGCCAACCGTGTTGTCGTCCTCCAGAACGGTGAAGTTGTCGAGCAGGGTCTCTGCGCCGACGTGCTCCACAACCCCAAGGAGGAGTACACGAAACGCCTTATCGCCGCGGCCCCGGTTCCGGAGCCTGTCGAGCAGAAGCGTCGTCGCGAAGAACGCCACGCACTCCTGCGCGAGTTCGGTGAAGACATCTCCGAGCTGAGGATCTAAACGCCCAAGCGGATATCAATCAAAGAGGGAGGGAGCAGTCCAGAACTGCTCCCTCCCTCTCCTTATGTCCTTCTGCTCACGGCACCGTCATCGTTTGCGTCCGGAAGGCTAGCCCGCGTGCTTGGACAGTGGCCCCACGTAGCTAACTTCCTGCATTCTCATCTCCGTGCCTCACTGCCTACCCGCCGGCCGCGCTGACTGAGCGGCCTCGCATGCGTTCGATACTGGTTCTTTGGTCCCGCGGCCGGAAGCTATGAGTGGTACTTAGCCGTTGACGGTTCCGGTGAGTCCGAGGGCGATGAGGGAGGCGCCGATGAGGAGAATGGCAACGCGGATGGGCTGAATGGTTTTTGTTCGGGGTGCGTAGGTAGCGTCCCGTGCAAACTCTTTTGCCATCCGGTTGATGAGTGAAGAAGCTTCCTTCTGGGAAGCGGTGTGGTTGTACTGCCCGGATTCATGAATGCGAATGTACTTCTCCTGCTTTTGGGTCTTAGCGAGAGGCGAGGAGGGGCTGAGCTGTTCGCGGCCCTTCGCGATACCACCGGTACCGGGGTAGGAGCTCACAGCATCCGAGTGACCGCCCTCGGACATGATGTACATGCCGTACCGCATGTCGAGCTGGTCGTAGTCCTTCCAGGAGACCGAGCGATCAAAGAACCAATTCGCGGCCGTGATCCCGTCCCGGGTCAGCAGGACGTGGGGCTGGTAGAAAAACACGTAGGCAACGAGAATCCCACCGAGCGCAAAGATCAGCGGGGGAAAGAATCCCTCCGAGTACGGGTCAAGGTACAGCGAGACAACGATAAAAAGGAAGAAAAAGAGAAGCAGTACCAGCTTCGTGTACTGTCCCGTTGA
The DNA here is from genome assembly GCF_052087705.1 of Flaviflexus sp. Classification (NCBI taxonomy): domain Bacteria; kingdom Bacillati; phylum Actinomycetota; class Actinomycetes; order Actinomycetales; family Actinomycetaceae; genus Flaviflexus; species Flaviflexus sp. Next base: position 29,042 of record NZ_JBQCYC010000002.1, read on the forward strand.
CCGCAGCCTGTAAATCGGTTCGTTCATGCCCTCTATTCTGTCAGGTTCTGCGCGCCCGCTTGAACGGGGGAGTGCTCACTGCTTTGATCACCTTTGGTGGTTGCCGGGAACGCGTTGGCAGGTGAATGGTGAGATAGCTGATAGGTGAATGAGTTGAGTCCTGCAAGCGTCGATTGCGGAACTGTTGGTGGCTCGCTCATGCCCGCCGTGGCGGGCGTTGAAAGCCACCAAGTTGATGAAAGGAAGCGGCCGAACGGTGAACAATCTGAGAACGCTATGGTGAACTGGCTCGCTCAAACGCATGATTCCGGCTTTGTGCGAGTACCATGTACCGGGACCTACTGGGGTCCTACCCTCGCGCTTAGCGCCCAGAAAGGAACCGAGCAACGCCGGTGAAAGTAACTCGCTCAGATATTCGTAACGTAGCAATCGTGGCCCACGTCGACCACGGCAAAACAACCCTTGTCGACGCCATGCTGTGGCAGTCGGACGTATTCGACTCCCACGCCTCGGTCGAGTCGACCGGCGAGCGGGTCATGGACTCCGGCGATCTGGAACGCGAGAAGGGCATTACGATCCTCGCGAAGAACACCGCCGTCACCTACCGCGGTGAGCACGCCGCAAAGCACGGTGCCCCCGAGGGAATCACAATCAACGTTGTTGATACCCCAGGCCACGCCGACTTCGGTGGCGAGGTCGAGCGCGCACTGTCCATGGTTGACGGTGTTGTTCTCCTCGTCGACGCCTCCGAGGGGCCGCTCCCGCAGACCCGCTTCGTGCTTCGTAAGGCCCTTGCTTCGAAGCTCCCCGTTATCGTTGTGGTCAACAAGGTTGACCGCCCGGACTCCCGAATCGAAGCTGTTGTCTCCGAAACGACCGATCTTCTTCTCAACCTCGCCTCGGATCTCGAGGGCGAGGAAGCCGAGGTCGACATCGATGCCCTGCTCGATGTCCCGGTCATTTATGCCTCCGGCAAGGCGGGCCGAGCATCCGCCGAGCAGCCCGCCGATGGCACCCTGCCAGACTCGGAGAACCTCGAGCCGCTGTTCGATGCAATCCTCACGAACATCCCGGCCCCCACATACGACGACGAGGCGCCGGTCGCCGCTCAGGTCACCAACCTTGACGCCTCCCCGTTCCTTGGCAGGCTTGCCCTGATCCGCGTCCACTCCGGCACCATCAAGAAGGGCCAGACGCTGGGATGGCGGAAGCAGGACGGCACCATGTCGAATGTCCGCATCTCCGAACTGCTCCGCACCGTCGGCCTCGAACGTGTTCCCGACAAAGAAGCTGGCCCCGGTGACATCGTCGCCGTCGCGGGTATCCCCGAGATCACCATCGGTGACTCGCTCGTTGACCCCGAGAACCCGATCGACCTGCCCGAGATTCACGTCGATGAGCCGGCGATCTCGCTGACCATTGGCATTAATACGTCCCCGCTGGCCGGCAAGGTGAAGGGCCACAAGCTCACAGCCCGCCAGGTCAAGGAGCGCCTCGATCGCGAGCTGATCGGTAACGTGTCGCTCCGCGTTCTCCCGACCGAGCGTCCCGACTCCTGGGAGGTTCAGGGCCGTGGCGAACTGGCGCTGGCGATTCTTGTTGAGCAGATGAGGCGCGAAGGCTTCGAGCTCACTGTTGGCAAGCCCCAGGTTGTTACCCGCACGGATGAGAACGGTAAGGTTCTCGAACCGTACGAGCAGATGACGATCGATACGCCCGAGGACTACCTCGGGACGATCACGCAGCTCATGGCGGCCAGGAAGGGCCGCATGCTGACCATGACGAACCAGGGGACCGGCTGGGTCCGTATGGAGTACATGATCCCGGCACGCGGCCTCATCGGCTTCCGTACGCACTTCATGACCCTGACTCGAGGCACCGGCATCGGCTCCTCGCTCTTCGCCGGATACGACGAATGGGCTGGTCCCATCGAATCCCGCGTCACCGGTTCCCTTATTTCCGACCGTCAGGGCGCCGTCACGCCGTTCTCCCTGCTACGTCTTGAGGACCGTGGCACCTTCTTCGTGGAGCCCACACAGGAGGTCTACGAGGGTATGGTCGTTGGAGAGAACCCGCGTGCGGAAGACATGGAGGTGAACGTGGTCCGCGAAAAGGAACTAACGAACATGCGTGCCGCCTCTGCCGACGTGTTTGAGACTCTCGTCCCGCCCCGCAAACTCACCCTCGAAGAGTCCCTCGAGTTCATCGAGGATGACGAATGCGTCGAGGTGACCCCTGAGACGATCAGGATCCGCAAGCTTGTCCTCAACTCGCATGAGCGGCTCCGCGCCAACCGCAAGCGAGCACAAGGAAAACTGTAGTGTCGTCCTTCTCCAGGCTAGCCAAGGGATCCGGCCTCACAGGTAAGGTCCTGACCTTCACCGTGGTTGCCGGGGTTATCCTTGGCGCCCTGGCAGGCCTGCTTGGGACAGTCACCCACTCCGGCGGGATCGACGGCGGCGCAACCGGTATTACCGTTGCCCTTCTGGCCGTGCTCATTGGCTCGGCCGCCTTCACCCTGCTGGGCGGTGTGCTCGGGTGGGCAGGATTTGGCATAGGTGTTCTCGCTGCCCTTACCCTGTCGACCGCATATTCGGAGGGCGACATGATCGGGGCGATGAGCGAAGGGCTCAGCCAGTGGTGGTTCTACGGCAGCCCCGCTGCCGTTCTCCTTGGACTACCGCTTGCCTGGATCGGCTTTATGTTCACAGGCGCGGGCAAGCCCGGAACCTCCGTTAATAGTGTGTTTGACCAGGAAGAAGAGCCTCCTCAGCGCTAGACTGGATAAGGTCTCACATGGAAGGCATCCGGATGACGTGGAATGATGACGCAATGAACGAACCGACCGGGGGAGCTCGAGGCGAGCAGCCCGAGAAGAAGCGGCTGTTGTGGCCCTGGATCACCGGCGGTTCGATTGCTGTGCTCGCAGGTCTTTACGTTGCCGCGGCTTTCTTCTTCGCGGATCGGATCCCGTCAAACACGACGGTGTCCGGCGTTGAGATCGGTGGCATGTCCGAAGAGGCCGCTGCCGAGAAGCTCGAAACGGAGTTGCACGGCGTCCTCAACGAACCCGTTCCCGTCACCGTTGCGGGTACCGAAATATCCGCCGAGATTGATCCGTCAGGAACCGATGTTCGAGTGGACGGGGAGGCAACCGTTGACGGAATGACCGGCCTGTCGTTCAATCCCGCCGATCTGTGGCGCCACCTGTCGGGCTCCGATGAGCTCGTGCCTGTCGTGTCCTTCGACGAGGAGGCACTCGAGGCCACCGTGACATCACTCAACGAGCAGCTCGGTACCGAGCCCGTCAACGCAACCATTTCGTTCGCTGGCTCCACAATTCAGACCACTCCCCAGGAGAACGGCACCGGAATTGACACCGAGAATGCCGTGGAGGTTCTCAGTGAAGGCTGGCTCTCTGAGAGCCGCCCCATCGTCCTTCAGCCCACCGACCTCGAACCGGAAATCACCGATGAGGACGTGGATCGGGTGCGAAGCGAGATGGCGGAACCCCTCGTGGCAGCACCGCTGACCGTCCTGCTCGGTGAACAAGAGATCGTTCTCGAACCCACTACGCTCGCAGATACGGCCTCGTTCGAAGAGGTCGATGGCGAACTGTCCATGACGATTGATACCGAGCCACTCGTTGCCCGGGTCATTGATGGGGCGGGCGATGATCTTGAGGCCCCCAGGGATGCCGAGATTCTGATTGAGGACCACGACGAGGGGCCGATCATCAAGCCGAGCAAGAACGGCATGGTGATCAACGAGGACGAGACCGCCGCCGTTATCGAACAGGCCGCAATCAGTGAAAACCGTAGCGTTGAAGCGGTTGTGACCGAGGAAGAACCCGAGTTCACGACCGCCGATGCCGAGGCGCTCGGGGTAACCGAAGTGGTCTCCGAGATCTCGACCCCGCTGACGAATGATGCGGTGCGGACCGAAAACCTCGTTGTCGGTACCGCCAAGACCAACAACACTCTCGTTCTCCCGGGCGAGCAGTTCTCCCTGCTTGAAGAGCTCGGAGAGATCACGGAGGAGAACGGATACGTTTCTTCCGGTGTTGTCATGGAAGGGTTCAACGCGACAGCACTCGGCGGCGGCCTTTCCCAGCTGTCCACCAACACCTTCAACCTCGGTTATCGGGGCGGCATGGAAGACGTTACTCACCAGCCGCACTCGAAGTACTTCGATCGTTACCCCATGGGAGTTGAGGCCACGATCTGGCAGCCGACTGTCGACATGGTGTGGCAGAACAACTCGCCTTACGCGGTTCTTGTTGAAACCTGGGTTGAGGATGGAGAGGTCCACTCGCGCCTGTGGTCGACGGACTACTACGACGTTGATATCCAGGTGTCGGAACCCTATAACTACGTCCAGCCCACCACGAAGGTCAATACCTCGCCGGACTGCGTCCCCTACGGAGCGGGTGGGCCCGGCTTCACTGTGGATGTCTCCCGAAACGTGACGGCCGAAGGTGAAACGGTCTACCAGAACAGCTATTCGTGGACGTATCAGCCAGTCGACGCAGCGGTCTGTGGTTAAACACGGAAAAAATGGGATACTGGTAAAACCAATTTGAAAGGGAGCTGTGAACAGTGACGTACGTAATCGCATTGCCCTGTGTTGATATCAAGGATCGTGCCTGTGTCGACGAGTGTCCGGTCGACTGCATCTACGAGGGCGAGCGCATGCTCTACATCCATCCCGATGAATGTGTCGACTGCGGCGCATGTGAGCCTGTCTGCCCTGTCGAAGCGATCTTCTACGAAGATGACACCCCCGAAGAGTGGAGTGAATACTACAAAGCCAACGTCGAATTCTTCGACAAAATTGGCTCCCCAGGAGGGGCCGCAAAGATGGGAGTCATTAACTATGACCACCCGATTGTGGCTGCCCTCCCAGAAGGCATCAACGACTAATGCCGCTCCTGGGGGAAGGGTTACCCGACTTCCCGTGGGACACCCTCACACCCTATAAGGAGCTCGCAACGAGTTATCGCGGGACTGTTGCCGATCTTTCGATCGGCACTCCCGTGGACCCCACCCCGCAGATCGCGATCGATGCAATTCGCTCGGCAGAACAATCCCCGGGATATCCACCGGCACTCGGCACACCGGAACTGCGGGAAGCCATGGTGGGCTGGTGGCAGCGCGTTCGCGGAGCCACGCTCGCTACGGACGCGGTCCTGCCCACCCTTGGCAGTAAAGAGATGGTGGCGCTCCTCCCGTCGCTCATAGGAGCCACAGGGAGCGTCCTCATCCCCGAGGTCGCCTACCCGACCTACGACGTCGGAGCGCGTCTCTCGGGCGCCACACCCGTGCCGATCGACACCGCTTCTGATCCTGGATCTTGGCCCGAGGCCGACCTGGTCTGGTTGAACTCGCCGGGCAATCCCGACGGCCACGTCCTCGACCGGAACCAGCTACGCAGGATTGCGGCATGGGCGAAGGAAACGGGCACAATTGTTGCCTCCGATGAATGCTATGCGGCACTGCCCTGGGAAGAGCCCTACGTGACCGAAGGCGTGCCCTCAATCCTCGCAGACGACGTGTCGGGGCCAGATAAAACCAACCTGCTTGCCCTGTACTCGTCCTCGAAACAGTCGAACCTCGCAGGCTACCGCGCAGCCATGATCGCCGGAGACCCAACGATCCTGACGCCTCTCATCGAGGTCCGCAAACACATGGGGTTCCTCATGCCGGGGCCGGTGCAGAAGGCCATGGCCGCGGTTCTCAACGACGACGAGCACGTTGCTCAGCAGCGAGAGATCTACCGCAGGCGCAGGGATATCCTCACAGACGCGGCAATCGAAGCTGGTCTGGTTACCGACCCCGAAACGAATGCCGGTCTCTACCTGTGGCTGGGAGATGCTCGCGAGAAGGCCGATGCGTGGGAGATCATTGAAGCCTTCGCACAGCGTGGCATTCTCGTCGCCCCCGGCACCTTCTACGGTGAAGCGAGCCGCCAGAAAGTGCGGATGTCGCTGACCGGATCAGACGAAGCCATCGACGCCGCGGCACAGCGCCTCAAGGAACGGCCACTCTTCGGCTGAGCAACACCGTTTGTCGTCTTCGATTGAGCGATGCCTTTCCCAGATCGGGCAGTCCTGATTGTCTGAGCAATCACCCTCGGCGATGGGGCGACCCTGACCTTCAGCTACGCATGTCAGAAAGCCGCAAATAAACTGCCTCTTCATAGTTGAGCGTGTAAGAGGGGGTTTGCGGGTCGGGGCTTGAGACGGGGTCGGGATCTTTCATGATTGGAATAACGACAAACCAATTGGAAAGACCCCGACCTGGACAAGACTGTCCTTACTGCCCCGGATTTGAACGCTCTCTGTGCTCTTAGCCGTTCTTTCGAAGCAGATGATTCCACAATTCTTCATTGACCCGTTCGGCTCCGGGAATGTTTGTGCTTACCATCGCCGCGATGTGGCGATATCCGTCGGTATTGATGTTCTCGACATCCGAGTCCCAGCGGATGCTGGGAGGGATTGCTCCTCTGGCAGCGATCGGCTTCGCGCATTTGCCGGTTCCGAGAAGCACAATGTCGGGGAACCACGCGATAGAGCGGTCGAAGTCCTCATCGGCTGATGCTCCGGCCCCGCGTACTACCGGATCGCGAAATGCTACCGGTGCTACGTTGATGGGGAAGCCGAGGGTGGCGAAGCGCAGGAGGGATTCTTCCCATCTCTCATGAAGAAGCGTGGGATCAAGGACAAGCAGAGAACGCCCCAGGAGGCTGTCGAGAAGAGGAAGGGTTGTTTCGAAGGCCGGCATGAGATGCCTGCCGCGCAGATCCTTCCATTTTGTCCACTCCATGGCATCCGATTCGTGATCGGTGGCGATGGCCCGCTGATCGGGGGAGGCCTCGGCGATTGCCGTGGTGTAGGACCAGTCGGGATGGTGCAGAGTGGTGGAAGCCCAGACCCTCACCGGTCCCATGCCCGCTTCTTCGCGCGCCTCGCGCAGACCGCCCTGGATTGGGGTTTCGTCGTAGTCGATGGCGCCACCGGGAATGCCCCACGTGCCGCCGGACATGGACCAGGCGGCACGCAATTGGAGAATCACCGAGGGGTCTTCTGCCTCCTTCCAAGCGAGCACTCCCGCCGCGCCGGCGTGGCCCCAGTGGCGTTTCCCACAGGCGCAGTGGACGATTCCGTCGGCGCTAGCTCCCATGCCAAAAATCCGTCACCGAATATCCGGTCTGGGAAAGAAGAGAGCGGAGCACGGGAAGGGACAGTCCCGTGACGCCGTGCGGATCGCCCTCGATGCGGTCAATGAACGGGCCGCCGTAGCCGTCGATTGTGAAGGAACCCGCCACGTGCAACGGCTCACCGGTGGCAATGTAAGCCTCGATCTCGGCATCCGTCATATTGCCCACGTGCACCGTGGCCGTGGAGACTGCACCGACAGCGCCGTTTGGAGTAATGAGCCAATGCCCGGTGTGGAGGTCGCCTGCACGTCCCCTCATGGCATGGAGGCGCTCGCGCGCCACCTTTTCCGTGTGGGGTTTTCCAACAACCTTCCCGTCCATCTCAAACATGGAATCGCAGCCAATGACAAAGTCATGACTCGTGCTGCTTCCTACGGCCTCTGCCTTTGCGCGGGCTAGGGCAAGAACCAACTCCGTGGCAGTGGCGTCTGGCATGGCTTCGAGAATGGCGTCCTCGTCGACCTCGGACACGATGACATCGGGGGTGATACCGGCACCGGTGAGAACCTGGAGCCGGCCGGGGGATTTACTTGCGAGACAGAGCTTCATGAAGTACATCCAGTCCGACGGAGCCAAGGGCAAGGGCGCGGCTATGGAAGTCCCGCAGGCTCTCCCCGCGCTCGAGAGCGCTATCGCGCTCCTGCATCCACAGCCTCTGGCCGATGAGGTAGGACGGGGCCTGCCCCGGCCACCCGAGATAGCGGTCCAGTTCGAAGGCGAGGAAGGAGTGATCCATGGCGACATTCTCGGTGAGGAACTCCCAGGCCTGATCGGCGGTCCAGCCCTTTACGTGTGCGCCGATATCAACGCGAACGCGAGCGGCACGCAGGCGCTGAGCGTCGAGCATGCCGAGGTAGTCGGCAGGGTCATCAAGGTAACCAAGATCGGCCATGAGGCGTTCCGCGTACAGCGCCCATCCTTCACCGAAACCGGAGGTCCAGCTGACAAGCCGGCGCCACCTGTTGAGGTTCGGGTTGGCAACGGCAAGGCCCAGCTGCAGGTGGTGGCCGGGAACGCCCTCGTGGTAGACGGTGGTCTTTTCTGTCCAGGTCGTGAACGTGTCGACGCCTTCGGGGACGGACCACCACATCTGGCCCGGGCGGGTCAGATCATCGGAGGGCTGGGTGTAGTAGATCCCGCCCGTACCGGGGTAGAGGACACGTGCGTCGATACGGCGCAGGTCTTCGGGAATGTCGAACTCCGAGGAGACTCCGCGGACAGCCTCATCGGCCGTCTCCTGCATCCACGTCCTCAGGTTCTCCCGGCCGTGGATCTGTCGAGCAGGATCCGCGTTGAGGCGGTCCATGGCTTCCCGCACAGACGTTCCCGGACCGTACAGGTCGGCTGCAATCTTCTCCTGCTCGGCAATGATGCCAGCCAGCTGATCATCGGCCCAGTCGTAGGTCTCGTCGATGTCGACATCGGAGCCGAGGAAGTACTTGAGGTGCGCCGGGTAGCGTTCTGCCCCGATGCCGTCGACCTCGGTCTGGGGCAGGGTTGGCAGGAACTTTGCGAGATCGGCGAAGGCCTCCTTCGCGGCCGACGTGTCGATGTCCTGCTCCTCAAGCTCGACGAGGATCCCGGATATTGCCACCTGATTGGCCTGGTCCGCGCAGTTCTTGACCTGCCGGACGGGGAAGGGCCGCCCGTTACCGACTCGCCACGAGAGGGCCTCGCGATACTGACCAATAGCCGCGGGGATCGCGGCAACGCGTTCCGCGATTGCTTCCCAGTCTTCTTCGGTTTCGCGGGACATGAGATCGAAGGAATCGCGAATGTCCTGGATCGGGGAGGCGATGACATTGAGTGCACCGATCTCGTCATCGGCGATTGCAAGAGCGGACTGGAGGCGCTCCGTCATGGCGGCCTTTGTCACCCACTCGTCTTCATTGGTGGGCTCCACCTTTGCCAGGGCCGCAAGCGTGTTACGGTCAAGGTCGTTCATCGCCTCGATTCCCGCAGGTGAGTAGTCATCGAGCTTGCCGGTCTTTTCCAGTCCGGTCTCGGAGGCAAAGAGTGGGGAAAGGGCACACAGCTCGGTCACGTACCGGTCCGCCAGCTGGTTGATAGTGATGAGTTCGCTCATAGTGTCAGCCTACGCTAGGACTTAATGACCACCAGCTTTGGGTTCCGTGAATTCTACTGGTAAACTCATCTATGTGACCCGCGACACAAGACATGAGATGGCCCATAAGACCGTAGAGGCTCGGGCGAATTCTCTTCTTACAGGCGAGGCTCAGTTCACTCTGGTCGAGGCGGCCGAGAGGACGGGTGTCGATGCTCGCACGGTCCGGCGCTTCTGGATCGCCATGGGATTCCCGGCGATCGACGATGAGGAAAACGACAAGATCTTCACGGGTTACGACCTGGAGATGATGCGACGTCACTTCGATAAGCTGTCCGCGGGTCAGTTCGATGCCGACACTCTCAACTCTCTTTTGCGCGCCCAGTCGCACATGGCGGACCGCCTTGTCCTGTGGCAGTACGAGGCTCTTGTCGAATTTGCCGAGTCGACATTCGAACTGGATGATATTTCGGCTCGCTACTGGGTAATCGAGCACATCGACGAATATCTACCGCTCCTCGAAGAGCAGATGAAGTACGTGTGGCGCCGGCACACGGCGGCGTTCCTTCGCCGCTCCGAGGTTGAGCTGCGCAGGCGCTCCCCGGAAGTGGATACGCCGGACCTGCCGCCCCTCCAGCGCGCAGTTGGCTTTATTGATCTCGTTGCCTTCACCTCCCGCTCCCGCGAATTTGGGTCCGATCAGCTCGTGTCATTCATGAGGGACTTCGAGTTCACGTGCCGCGACATCATTACCAGTCATGGCGCCCGCCTCGTCAAAACGGTCGGCGATGCCGTTATCTTCATATCCGAGGACCTGGCAACCGGCGCCAAGGTCGCCACCGAGCTCGTGTCGGCACTCGGTCGAATCGAAGGCATGCTACCCGTTCGGGCCTCCCTCCTGTGGGGGAGGGTCGTCTCCTCCTTCGGTGACATCTTCGGTCCCGTCGTTAACCTGGCGAGCCGCCTCGTTGATGTGGCCCCGACCGGCTCGGTCCTCATTGACCGCCCCACGGCGTCCGCGATCCTGAACTCCCTGTCGTCCAGCTACCTCGTTCTGCCGTTTGGGCAACAGGATCTGCGCGGGACTGGAAGCGTCGAGATTTTTGAGTTGAAAAAGTTACGATAAGCCCGTTCTTTGCTCTGGTATCCCCGTGAGAATGGTAAAGGTTTCGTAAAGAAAGTAAATATTGCATCTAAATCACGCCGGAAAATGGGTTGGCCATCTATACTCGGAGTGTGACTAAGGTATTACTCGTTGAAGATGATCTCGCAATCTCCGACCCGCTGGTTCGCGCTCTTGGGCGTGAGGGCTACGAGGTCCGGCCGCACGGGACCGGGCGGAGCGCGCTCGATGAGCTCTCGAACGGTGCTGACCTCATCATTCTCGACCTCGGCCTGCCGGACATGGATGGGCTCGACGTTGCCCGTACTATCCGGTCGCAGGGCTCGACCGTCCCGATCCTGATCCTGACGGCTCGCGCCGACGAGGTCGACATGGTTGTTGGCCTCGACGCTGGAGCCGACGACTACGTGACCAAGCCTTTCCGTCTTGCGGAGCTCATGGCCCGTGTGCGGGCACTTCTGCGCCGCGGAAGCGGCGAGGAGAGCGAAGCCGATATTCTGTCCGCCCAGGACGTCAAGGTGGACGTGTCCGCCCACCGCGCGTGGGTGAAGGACAAGGAACTTCACCTGACCGGTAAGGAATTCGATCTCCTCACCGTGCTTTTGAGGGATGGTGGCTCCGTCGTGTCCCGCGAGGACCTCATGGATCAGGTGTGGGGCTCCGACTCCGCTTCCTCTACCAAAAAGCTGGACATGCACGTGTCGTGGCTACGCCGCAAGCTGGGCGACGACGCGAACGAACCGAGGTACATCTCGACGGTTCGCGGCATGGGATTCCGGTTCGAGAACTAAACCATGCGTCGCCGCGCGCTGAGGATGACGCTGCTGGCGGTGCTTTTGGCCGTCCTGATTCTGGGCGTCCCCATGGCCATTTTCGGATCCACCATGCTGTGGAACCAGGAGGTGGCCAACATGCGCGACCAAGCCTCGTCACTTACCGCCATCGTCGATCGCCGTATCGACCGTGGCGCCGAAATCACCCCAGAACTCGTTGTCGGATGGGGTGGGGATGCTGGACATCCCACCAATGTCACAGTGTTTTTGCCCGGCGGGGGACAGATTACGGGAGACCGGGAGCTATCGAGTAATCCACTGACCGTCGTCGAACGAGGCGTCTCCGGTGTTGTTGTACAGGTCCAAACTGACCGGGGCCATATCTTCCGGTCCATCGCTGGATTCATTCTCCTGGTCTCGATCGCCTCGATCGGAGCTCTGCTCGCGGGTGCCCTCCTTGCCGCCAGGCAGTCCCGCAAGCTGTCCGCCCCTCTCATTTACCTGGCTGCCTCTGCCGAGCAGATCGGCTCCGGCACCGTTCGCCCCCACCTGCGAAAGTCCGGGATCGAAGAAATCGATCTGGTCTCCGAAGAACTCGTCCGCACAGCGGACCGTATGGCGGGCAGGCTGTCCGCCGAGCGGCAGTTCGCGGCCGATGCCTCGCACCAGCTCCGCACCCCGCTCACGGCACTTTCGATGAGGCTCGACGAAATCGAGATGATCACAGAAGACGATGAAGTGCTCGAGGAAGTGCGTGCCTGCCAGGACCAGGTAGAGCGCCTCACCGGCGTCGTCACCGAACTCCTGAAGACGTCCCGTTCGGACTCGGGCGGTACCACGGAAGCGGTCAACCTGTCGAAGATCTTCGATCAGCAGCGAGACGAGTGGAAGAAGGTCTTTGCGAAAGCAAAGAGGGAACTGATCTTCGACGGCGACGAGGACGTTACCGTCCTGGCCACCCCGGGATCGCTCTCCCAGATTGTCGCCACTCTGATCGAGAACTCCGTGAAGTATGGCGATGGGGATGTGACGATCGGAGCCCGCCGCACCGCAAACGGCAAGGGCATCGTTATCACGGTGAGCGACGAAGGGAAGGGCGTTCCCGAAGAGATCGGTGACGATATTTTCAAGCAGGGTGTATCCACCGGCGGCTCCACGGGGCTGGGTCTCCCGCTTGCCCTCAACCTTGCTCGCGCCGACGGCGGAAAGCTAGAACTTACCCAGAACACCCCGCCGGTCTTTTCCCTCACCCTCAACGCAGTACCCACGTCCCTGGATCCGGACAAGGTCCTTCCCCAGGGAGCTCTCATTTCCATGGGATCGCGCAGGCGCCGCCGCTAAGAGACGGTCCCGAGCTTGCAGTAGTCCCGACATCAGAAGTGAAGTAGGCCAACAAGCTTTGAAATGAAGTAGGCCAACAAGCTTTGGGATGGAGTAGTCCAATAGGCTTTGGGGCACAGGCTGCAAGTAAGCCTGAGGTGGGAGCAAGCAGGTCCGAGCTGGGGATAAGCCAGTGCGGTTAAGAGCTGGCCTCTAGCAATAGGTTTGAGTGAAGCGTCGCGGCCCGAACACGACGAAGAACGCTCTGAGACCGGTGCCCGGGACTTACCCGGGTTTGCTTCACCTGGGATGGTGATCCGTGTTGGAAGCTACTTCTTTTGGTTTGCGAGCTCTGGTGGGGCGAACACAATGTAGCGGTAGCACAGGTACCGGAAAGCTGTTCCAAGCACGAGACCAACGACGTTTGCGGCAATGTTGTCAGCGAACTGAGAGTCGAAGTTCAGGATGAATCGTGAGACTGCGAGACAGCCGAGGGCGATCGCCATGCCACCCAGGTTGACGGTAACGAACATGGTGAATTCGCGGCGCCTGTTGTTCTGCTTCTTGTCCCGGAAAGTCCACAGCCGGTTCCCGATCCACGCGACGACGATAGAAACGGCAACCGAGATGAATTTTGCGGACATCGACTGGTCGAAGGGGAGCTCAATGGGCCAGTGGTAAGCCAAGAGATTGAAAAGGCCAATGTCGACAACGTATGCACCAAGTCCAACGGTGCAGAATCGCAGAAATTCGATCAGCCATTCCCTCAGGGTTTGACCGCGGAGCAGCCGCCTAACGAAACGCGAGAACACTCGATTAGCATATAGGACATGACGCAAAAAGTTGTGGGGACAGGAGCCCGCGCGGGCGCACCGGTAGTTTGTGTGATCGGCGGCGGCCAGCTGGCAAGGATGATGCAAGAGGCGGCAATCCCGCTCGGGATTGAACTAAGAGCACTCGTGGAGGCCGAGGATGGCTCCGCGGGCCAAGCCATTCCCTACTCCACCGTGGGACACGCCGAAGACCGCGATGCGATCGTGGAATTCGTTGGACAGAACGTCGTCACCGTCGAACACGAGCACATTCCAGATGAGATTCTGCACGAGATCGGATCCCGCCCCTCGGCGGATGCGCTCCGTTTTGCCCAGGACAAGCTCATCATGAGAAACAGCCTGGATGCTCCGCACCCGCAGTGGCGGGAAGCCCACAGCGCCGAGGAAATCGATGCGGCTATTGCCGAGCTCGGCGGAACAGCAATCGCGAAGACACCGACCGACGGATACGACGGCAAGGGTGTCGCCGTCGTGACCTCGGCCGCAGATATTCCCTGGGACTGGGCCGATGGCGACCGGATCCTCCTGGAGGAGAAGGTGGAATTCACCATGGAGGTGGCGCAGCTGATTGCCCGCAGTCCCTCCGGCGAAGTCAAGGCGTGGCCGCTCGTCCAGTCCACCCAGAAAGACGGGATCTGCTGGGAGGTTATCGCGCCGGCACCCGTTGACTACGCGCTTGCCGAGCGAGCCGAAGAGATCGCTAAGCAGATTGCGGAGCAGACCGGTGTCGTTGGCGTACTCGCCGTCGAAATGTTTGTCGTGGGGGACCGCCTGCTCGTCAACGAGCTCGCCATGAGGCCCCACAACACCGGCCACTGGTCGATCGATGGCGCCGTGACAAGCCAGTTCGAGCAGCACCTGCGTGCCGTCCTCGACCTGCCCCTCGGTGACACGTCGCCCACCCAGCCCTGGTCGGTCATGGTCAACCTGCTCGGCTCGCAGCTGGCAGACCCGCGTGAGGCCCTCGGGGAGGTCTGGAAGCAGGACCCCGGGGTGAAGGTCCACATGTACGGCAAAGAAGTAAAGCCCCTGCGCAAGATCGGTCACGTGACCGTGTGCGGGAATGACCTGGAGGACGTGCGCCGCAGGGCCCACGCCGCAATCACCATTTTCGAAGGGAAAGAATCATGAGAGTCGGCGTTGTCATGGGGTCGGATTCTGACTGGGGGACGATGGAGGCCGCGACCGCGGCCCTCGACGAGTTCGGAATCGAGTGGGAAGCGGATGTTGTCTCTGCGCACCGCATGCCCGAAGAAATGATCGAGTACGGCAAGACCGCTCAGTCGCGCGGAATTAGCGTCATCATTGCCGGCGCCGGCGGTGCAGCCCACCTGCCGGGGATGCTGGCCTCCGTCACGACCCTGCCCGTGATCGGCGTTCCCGTTCCGCTCAAGTACCTGGATGGCATGGATTCACTGCTGTCGATCGTGCAGATGCCGGCGGGCGTGCCCGTCGCGACGGTTTCCATCGGCGGAGCTCGGAATGCAGGGCTGTTGGCCGCACGAATCATCGGTGTCACCGACGAGGACGTCCGGGAGAAGATGGAGACGTTCCAGGAGGAACTAGCCGATATTGCCCGGGCTAAGGGAGATTCGCTGCGACGTCGTCTTGAGTGATTGAACCGTCCGCAACCTTCGCAAAGAACTCATCGGTTCCCTCGGGATCGAGCAGAACGGTTGAGCCAACGTTTCCGGGCCGGTAGTTCATGTCGAGAATCGGCGGGGTGCCGATAATCCCATCGGCACCGAGGATGCCTCTCATGGGGATCGCAATCCGCCCCAGGTCAAAGATTGAGGTGTCCGGATCCGTGCGGAGCACGGATGCCGTGGAACCAACAAGGTCGTGTTGCTTGACCGGGTTGACGAGAGTCGACACGGTCAGCACCTCGTTCATGACCTTCGCGATGACCTGACGCTGCCGCGCCGTGCGGCCGATGTCGCCGAGCGGATCCTGATACCTCATGCGAGTAAAGGCAAGGGCTGTCTCCCCATCGGAATGATGGCAACCCGCCTCCCACTCGAGGCCAGAATAGGAGTCGGAAACATCGTGGTCGTAACACAGTTCGACACCGCCGACGGCGTCGACGAGTTCCTGGATTCCGTCCATGCCGACCTCAACGTAGTGGTCCACCGTCAGGCCCGAAAGATTCTCGACCGTCTCGACCAAAAGCTCGGGCCCGCCCCGCGAATAGGCGGAGTTGAGCTTCCCCGGGCCGTAGCCCGGGATGACGACATAGGAGTCGCGAGGTAGCGAGATCAGGGAGGCGTTTCCGGATTCGGGAATGTGAACGAGCATGATCGAATCGGAACGTTGGCCGCCGATCTCCTCATCGTCCATCCCCTCAACCTTCCGGTCCGTCCCTGCGAACAGAACGGTCTTGCCGGGTGTGTTCGGGGCGCCCGAGAGTGCGTCGGTGTGGCTGAGCTTCGAATTCCCGTACCAGACGAGATAGGACGGCCACGCGATCAGAACAACCAGCAGAATGACGAGAATCGGGATGATGACCCGGCGCTTGCGGAACTTCTTCCTGGCCCTCGGGGGCCGCGGGGGAGGAGCTCCGCCGCCATTGCCGTTTCGGGTGCCCGGCTGGGGCCTGCCCTCGGGGTGCGAAGCAGGCCGCGCCTGAGGGCGGTCATCGATCGGCAGGCCAAGCGGCTGGTTCTTACGCGGCCGTTCACCGCTGGGAGCATACGAAGGTGGCGGGGACGCTGGTGCGGACTCCCGCGGTGCGGGCCGCTCCTGATTGGCGGCAGCGCGGGCTGCTGACGGGGTGCTGGCGCCGGCCGGCTTGGGGCCTGTTCCTGGGGTTGCGCTACGGCGTGCCGGCTTCGACATGCGTTCGGTACGGCCCGCGATGATCTTGGCGCCCTCGGATGAGGGGCGCTTGCCAGGCTCCTTAGGCGGATATGACGGTGCTCCTGTCACGGCTGTACTCCGTCCGTGCTGTCTCCCGTCAGACCGTCGGTTCCCGTGGTCTGCTCCGTACCGGGGAGCTCGGTGTTTCCGTTCATGTCCGTACCCTCCGTGCCGGGAGTTGTGCCGTCCTCGGTCGTGCCATCCGTTGGCTCAAGAGTTTCCTCGACGATGGGCTCGCCCTCGGGGGTAATCACGGTATCGAGGGGAATGTCTTCGTCGAGAGCGTCCCACACTATCTGGGCATTTTCGGATGGGAGGACGCGCGCACCGGCAGGATCCCAGGGCATGGTCATGAGGAACACGTCGTTGGTCTTCACGTTGCGAAGAGAGTTCGCAAGGGCGATAAGGGTATCCATGTTTCCGAGCTCGGAGTCGGTCACAACCGACTGGGAGACAGCATCAACAAGCCGGTACAGGGATGGAATGTTCGTGAGGATATTGCGATTGAGTGCCTCATCGACAATCGCGAGGACAAGTTCCTGCTGACGATCCATACGCCCAATGTCGGAGCCGTCCCCGATGCCCTTCCTGGCGCGAGCAAAAGCGAGCGCCTGCTCGCCGTTAAGTGTCTGGCATCCGGCCGGGATCGACAGGTCCGCCGCCGAGTCCTCGAGGGCCTCCTCGAAGCACATTTCAACGCCACCAAGCGCATCAACGAACTGTTCGAAGGAGGAGAAGTTCACGACGACAAAGCCATCGATGTAGAGACCCGTGAGGTCCTCAACGGTGCGGATCGTGCACGCGGCTGCGGCGCCGACGTCGTCTGTTTGACCGCCGGTCGCAAAGGCAGAGTTAAAGATTGACATCTGCCGCGGCTGGGTCCACGTACCGTCGGGAAGACGGCACGATGGGATATCGACAAGGGTGTCGCGGGGGAGGGAGATGATCTCGACACGCTCCCGGTCGGCAGAAATGTGAGCCAGCATGGTCGTGTCTGACCGCATGCCGGTCACTTCACTGGTGGTGCTGATGCCGTCGCGCGAGTCGGAACCAATGATCAGAATGTTGATGGCTTCCCCGGGACGGAAGGGCTCAATAATGTCACCCTCCTCGTCCGTTTCCGGTTCACGGTCGAGGTAAATATCGATGTCTTCCGACTGGAAGTTGCCGTCGAGCCTCGCGTAGGCGAAGTAAACGGTGGACCCCAGGAAGAGGAGAATCGCGAGCAGAGCACACAGGACCGGAACGATCCACGGATAGCGTCGTCCGGTGGGTTCGTGGCTGGGCGCTCGAGACGCGAGGGGGGACTGACTCACCTTTCAAATACTAGTGCTAAGGGCAGGTGATCAACGACAGGTGGGTTGCTCAACACTCAAATCCAAGGCGCCTACTTGCGTGGACAACTCCCCATGTTAGGTCAATCATCCGGAAAGTGTGAGGGTGAATACACGGGGCGCCCCGATTGGGGCGCCACCTCATGTGTGGTTCACCAGACCGGCACTACTGGCCGGTTTGTGCGTATTTGGCTTCGACGGCTTCTTTTTGGGGGCGCCACCAGGCTTCGTTGTCGCGGTACCAGGCGATGGTGTCGGCCAGGCCGTCGGCAAAGTTCGGGAACTGGGGTTGCCAGCCCAGCTCGAGCAGGCTCGTGTTGTCAATCGCGTATCGCAGATCGTGGCCGGGCCGGTCGGTGACGTGGTCGAAGTCGTCCTTGTCGTAGCCGAACTGTTCCAGGATCAGCTGGACAACCTCCAGGTTGTTTTTCTCACCGTCGGCACCGATCAGGTACGTGTTCCCGATTTCGCCGCGGTCGATAATGGTCCACACAGCCGTGTTGTGGTCTGCCACATGGATCCAGTCCCGTACGTTTAACCCGGCCCCGTACAGGCGGGGCTTGACCCCGTCGATCAGGTTCGTGACGGTGCGGGGAATGAACTTCTCGATGTGCTGGTAGGGGCCGTAATTGTTGGAGCAGTTCGAGATTGTTGCCTCGATGCCGAAGGACCGCACCCAGGCCCGCACCAGGTGATCCGAACCAGCCTTGGATGCCGAGTAGGGCGAGGATGGATGGTAGGGGGTGGTGGGGGTGAACTTTGCTGGATCATCCAGCTCCAGGTCCCCGTACACCTCGTCGGTGGAGATGTGATGGAACCTGACCCCGTGACGGCGCACCGCTTCTAGTAGCGTGAATGTGCCAACCAGGTTGGTCGTAATAAACGGGGAGGGGTCGATCAGTGAGTTGTCGTTGTGCGACTCCGCCGCGAAATGAACAACGAGATCCGAATCCTTGACGAGGGCGTCCACTGTCTCGGGGTTAGCGATATCGCCCTCGATGAGTTTGACTCGGTCTAAGCCCTTGAGGGAGGCCGGGTTCCCCGCATACGTGAGCTTGTCGAGAACCACCACCTCAGCATCGGGACGTTCCTCAATCGTGGCGCGAACAAAGTTGGCACCAATAAACCCGGCACCACCGGTAACCAGAACCTTCATGGCTTCACCTTTCCTGGGAACATTTAGGAGCGGCCCATGCCGTAGTAGTCCCAGCCCGCGTCCTTCCACACCTGCGGGTCGAGTGCGTTACGTCCGTCGATGATGATCTTGTTCGCGGGGGCCAGTGTGGTGGGGTCGAGATTCTTAAACACGTCCCACTCGGTGAGCAGGAGTGTTACTTCGGAGTTGTTAATCGCGTCGTGAGCGTCGGCTGCGACCGTGATCTCGGGACGCTTGCGCTGCAAGACCGGTCCGGCGGCCGGGTCGGTGACCACGACGGTGGCCCCAGCATCGGCCAGCTTCTTGGCAATATCCAGTGCCGGGGAGTTGCGCATATCGTCGGAGTTCGGCTTAAAAGCCGCACCCAGGATCGCGATCTTCTTCCCCGCAACATCCCCACCCAATGCTTCGATTGCGAGCTCGGCGGCGTGGTTACGCCTACGGTCGTTAATCTCATTGATGGCAGTGAGGAAGTCCAGGGAGTGCAGGCCCAGCTGTTCGGTTCGTGCCTGGAAGGCACGCGTGTCCTTGGGAAGGCAACCCCCGCCGTAGCCAATGCCGGCGCGCAGGAATTTCTTCCCGATTCGGTCATCCATGCCAATTGCCTCGGCCAGCTTGGTCACGTCCGCACCCGTGGCATCGCAGATCTCTGCCATGGCGTTAATGAACGAAATTTTGGTGGCTAAGAACGAGTTCGCGGAGACCTTGACCAGTTCGGCGGTAGGGAAATCCATGACCAGGCGCACCACGCCGGCACCAATAATGTTGGCGTAGACCTCGTCGAGGATGTCCTGGGACACCTGGGCACGTTCCTCGTCCTTGGACACGCCATAGACGAGACGGTCTGGACGGAGCGTGTCCTGCACAGCAAACGATTCGCGCAGGAATTCGGGGTTCCAGATCAGGATCCCACCCGCTTCCACAACTGCGTCTTCAATCGAGTCGGCGGTGCCCACCGGAACGGTGGACTTACCTACCACGATCGAAGGCCTCTCGGCTTTACCCAGGTGGGGCAACAGGGACTGGACAGCGGAGGTCATGTACGTCATGTCTGCCGAGCCATCGGCTGCCTCGGGCGTACCCACCCCGATGAAATGCACCTGGGAATTGGCAACCTCGGCAAAATCCGTGGTGAACCGGAGCCTGCCAGCGTCAACATTCTTGGCAAGCAGTTCTTCAAAATCGGGCTCGTGGAACGGGGCTTGACCAGCGGACAGAAGACCAACCTTCTCTTCGTCCACGTCCACACCCACGACCGTGTGGCCGATCTCGGCCATGCACGCAGCGTGCACGGCACCCAAGTAACCACAGCCAATGACAGAAATGTTCATAGAGACACGGTATCCAAAAAGTGCGGCAATGACCTGCGACATTGCTCAGCCCTGTGTGAACGTTCATGAAATCCCCAGGTGGGGGACCGGAAAGAGCAGGGCTCCAGAAGCGAAGGTACGTTGAATCAATCTCGGAGAATGGGACATCCCCAAAATTGGTGGCAATAATTTGCCGTCAATTGCACGTTATAAACGTCACGCCCGATATGTCGGAATTGCCGACGTGGCCAGTCCGGCTCTGTGGGTGGGGCCCGGGCACTGGCGTTACTCCGCCATTTCACCCCCGTAATGGATCCTTTGACAGGACATTTCCCGCGTCACTGCAGGTAAAGAAGTAAATGTGAATAACACATAAACAACTTTCATAACATCTTGCTCATTTGTCACAACGCGATACATTAGTTTTCGTAGAGATCTTTGTCCTGGAGTTAAAGCATGCTTTTCCGTTCTGCAGTTCTCGCCTCGGTCCTTGTGCTTTCGCCAGCGGTGGCGGTTGCGGACACGGGGGAGGGAGCCCAACTTGTTGACCTTCTCGACCATTCCGAGTCGGCCACGCAACTGACTCTTCGCGAGTCCCATCTGAGCGCCGGGGGCGCTGATGATGGATACACGCTGCTGACGGAGCCGATGTCTGCTGACTCGTTCTACGTCGCGGGCGTTACCTGGGAGGGCGAGGCTCCGGAATCCGTTGATCTTCGCGTTCTCGAAGCCGGTGCCTGGAGCGATTGGTACAACCTCGAGATCGAAACCGGCGAGGGCGGCAATGATGGTACGGAACCGTTTATCGCCGGCGGCGCCGAAGGTGTTCAGGTGCGGGTTTCCGGTGACACTGTTCCAGACGGCCTCACGCTTGTCCTCACGGATGGTAGCGAGTCCGAGGCGGCAGAGAACACCGATCCTTCGGAGGCCTCCATTGCCCCCACTGTCGGCACCGAGAGTGTTCCAGCCGTCAACGTTGATGATCCGGTTGATGCTGCGGCACTGCCGGAGCTCGAGCAGGTCGCAGAGAGCAGCGACTCGCCCCTGGGTGCGAATGAAGCCACTGCCCAGGAGCAGACCGCAGGTGGGGCCGAGGCTCTCGCCCATGAGCCCGCTTCTATTTCCGGCGGCGTGGTAGCTCCCCGCATCGTGTCTCGTTCCGGGTGGGGCCAGGAACGGATACCACCGGCGTGGACCCCGACCTACGTTGAACTCGGTGGCGCAGTTATCCACCACACGGCCGGCACGAACAACTACACGCAGGCGCAGGCGCCGGGCGTTGTTCGGTCCGTTCACGACTATCACACGTACAGCTGGGGCCGTGGCTGGGACGACATTGGATACAACTTCCTCGTTGACCGCTTCGGCACGATCTATGAGGGCCGCTACGGCTCCCTCACCTCCGCAGACAACGACATGGTGGTCGGCGGACACGCTGCCCCCGCGAACACGGGCTCCATGGGAATCTCTGTCATGGGAACCTACACCGGCTCGATTCAGCCCACGAACGCGTCGATCAATGCGATCACGGACCTGATCTCCTGGAAGTTCTCCGTGGCCGGAGTTGATCCGAAGGGCACGTGGACGTTCTACAATTCCCGCACCGGCGGTTACATGACGGTGAACTCGATCCTCGGTCACCGTGACGTTTCTGCCACAATCTGCCCGGGTAACATCTACCCGCTCCTTCCAAGCATTCGGAACAACGTCCAGTCGACCATCGCGGAAGCAACGAGCGGCCCGACCCTGGCGATTTACCGAACAAACGATTTCTCGCCGATCTCTAGCGACGTTCAGTTCTTCGGTAAGCCCGGTGACGAGTTCTACGTCGGTAACCTCCTGGGTAAGGGCGACCTCCCTTTCATTCGTCGCGGCAACACCTTCACGTTCGCGGAAACGAGCGGCACCCCGACTCGTACTCGGACCTACACGATCGGTCAGCCTGGCCAAGAGGTCTACACCGGAGACATTGACGGTGACGGGAAGGACTCCCTGATCCTCCGTTCCGGCAAGACCTTCTATATCTACGACGACCTGTCGGTGAACAGGCCGACGAGGACGCTCATGTACGGCCGCGAGAACGACGAGGCCTACATCATGGACTGGGACGGCGACGGGAACGACGAGATCATTGTCCGCCGCGGTTACAAGTTCTACATGAAGTGGACGGTGACCGGTGGTAACGCTGACAAGGTCATCAACTACGGCCGTGTTGGCGACGAGGTTCTCATCGGTAACTGGAACGGTGGCAAGTACGACACGATCACCGTGCGCCGCGGCAAGACCTACTACATGAACTACCTCAACGTGTCCGGCCAAGCCGATCTCGAGTTCAAATACGGTAGGGAAGACGACAAGGTCGTTGTTGGCGACTGGGACCGCGACGGCAAGGATGGAATCGGCGTCGTCCGAGAACTCAACCGGTAGTAACCCGGCGGTCGCGCACAAATCAGTTGCGCACGCCGACAAGCACAGCACCGAACGGAAGGGTGGCGTAGCCAAGGGGCACGCCGCCCTTCCGCGTACCAGGGCATGACCTCTCGTAACCCGGCATGACCTCTCGTACAGCAGGCGGCAGATCTGGTGTAGACAGGCGGCAGATCTGGTGCAGAAGAGTGGCTGAATCCGCGCATTGCATGTGCTCCTGCCGTGCACGCCTTACGCCGGTGGCTTTGGGCGGGGCTAGGTGAGGATCCTTCTGGGTATGCTGGGCTAGGCCGATCCACCGCCCGCTATGCGACCCAGGATGACCTGAGCTGCTGGGCTGGGTCGGGTTGAGGATTTCGTCGACGAGAGAGAACAAGAAGTACATGACTGAAGAAGCGAACATTTTCGATTCCCTTGAGGATTTCATCGCGGCACCCCGAATCACTGGCCTAACCTCACGCCACGGACGGACCGTTGCCTCCGTGGCCTCCCTGTCCAAGAAAAAGGACACCTACGTGACAAGGCTCGTCGAGGTCGGGGAAGAGCCCGTGCGGCTCACGCGCTCAAAGAAGGGCGATACTCTCCTGGCGATCGGCGAACGCGGAGAAATCTATTTCACGTCCCAAAGGGATGACGATGATTCATCCGAAGATGTCAACAAGGCCATCTGGATGCTTCCCCCGAATGGTGAAGCCCGCGTCGTCCTGCGCCGGCCCGGTGGGGTGAAGTCCATTGTCGCCACCGGTGGCAAGCTCATCATTGTTGCTCAGACTTTGAAGAATGCTGCCGATGAGGAGAAGAACCTCGAGGTTGCGAAGGACCGGAAGGAACGTGGAGTGTCCGCGATCCTCCACGAAACATTCCCCGTCAGGTTCTGGGACCACGACCTCGGGCCCGCTTATCCGCGGGTGTATGAGGCAGAACTCCCGAGCCTCGACGGTGACGACCTGATCGAACTCAAGCCGGTTGAAATCCCTGACGGGAGGCTGCAGGGCATCGAGGTCTCCGAAGACGGCACCCGAATCCTCGTCACCATCGAGACCCTCGTCGGCGGCACCACTCAGGTGCGTAGCGTCTACTCCGTTCATGACGGCAAGATTGCCGCCGTTGCGCTCGCGGATCACCTCTCCGACACGGCAGCCGAGAACCCGGTGGAATTCGGGGCAGGCCCGATCTCCCCGGATGGCTCGCGCGCCATGATCAGCGCCTCGACCGGCAACCGGGATGGCAAGCCTCGCAGGTCCTGGCTCGAGGTCTACAGCTTCGAGTCCGGCGAGCGGAAGCCGCTCACCGATTCGTTTGACGACTGGACGACCGGTGGCGAGTGGCTGGATAACAACACGCTCGTAGCATCTGCGCCCAGGAAGGGACGTTCCTCCGTATATCGGGTGGATGTTGCCACAGGAGAGTTCACTCTCCTGACCGATGACGACCTGTCCTACAGCTCCGTTGGCCTGGTAGACGGCAAGATCGTGTGCCTGCGCTCCTCGATCGTCCAGCCGGCCACGCCGGTGCAGATCGACCCGGCAACCGGCGCGGTTACCGAGCTTCCGAGGCTCACCCCCGAGATCGCGAGCGTCGGCTCGCTCACCGAGGTGACCGCCAAGGGCGCGGACGGAACCGATATCAGGGCCTGGCTGGCACTGCCGGATTCCTCCGAGCCCGCTCCGCTTGCCGTATTTGTGCACGGTGGCCCGTGGGGTTCGTGGAACGACTGGACGTGGCGCTGGAACCCGGGACCGTTCGTGGCTGCTGGCTACGCGGTTCTCATGCCGGACCCGGCGATCTCAACCGGCTACGGCCAGGCCATGATCGACCGCGGCAACGACGAACTTGGCGGAGCCCCCTACACGGATATCCTTGCCCTCATTGACGTGACGGAAGCCCGCGAGGACATTTCGGGTGAGAACACGGCGCTTCTCGGCGGTTCTTACGGTGGCTACATGGCGAACTGGATGGCGGGGCACACGGGGGATCGATTCTCCTGCATTGTCACCCACGCATCCCTGTGGAATGTTGATTTCATGGGACGCACCACCGACAACGGTGAATGGCACGAGTGGATGGCACCCACGCAGGCAAAAACCTATTCACCCCACGCGTTTGCGGAGCAGATTGAAGTTCCCATGCTCGTCATTCACGGCGACAAGGACTACCGTGTTCCGCTGTCGCAGAGCCACGCCCTCTGGCACGCTTTGCTACGCGATTCGAAGGTCGATGGTCACCGGTTCCTGTACTACCCGGACGAGAACCACTGGATCCTCAAGCCCTCGAACTCGCTCGTCTGGTACGAGACCGTCATGGCATTCCTCGCCCAGCACGTGCGTGGCGACGAGTGGAAGCGTCCCGAACTCCTCGGCTAAGTAAGTCCATCGGAATCTCGATACGCCCGGGCCGGAGATAGCGAGCAGTTGCTACACCCGGCTCGGGCGCTTCTATTTGCCCCATCCACGCGTTCTTTCCTACCGTCGATCGAACCCGGTAGCGGCGACGCGCCGACGGTGCCGGGCCGGAGTTGCGCGAACCGGAATGGGTTGGGATTGGCGCTCTCGCGTGAGCGATAGGATTGGTGCGTGTCGAATCGCTTACAGATGAGGACGAGATTCCCCGCGGTAATGGTAGTTTCTCGTAAGGTAGGGGGTTTGAAGGAGGAGCTATGAAAGTCTTTGTCCAGGTTCCTTGTCTGAACGAGGAGCACACCCTTCCGTTGGTGCTCGAATCGATCCCGAAAGAGATCCCGGGCGTTGACTCGATTGAGATTCTCGTTGTTGACGATGGGTCGACCGACCGTACCGTCGAGGTTGCCAAGTCCTACGGCGTGACACACTTCGTGCGTCACGCTCGCAATATGGGTCTTGCCCGCTCCTTCCGCGACGGGGTTGACTACGCGCTGTCGCATGGCGCCGATATTGTCGTGAACACGGATGGCGACAACCAGTATCCACAGCAGCGAATCCCGGACCTGGTTGCCCCGATCGTGGCGGGCCGCGCCGACATCGTGATCGCCGACCGTCAAACCTCAAAGATTGCGCACTTCTCGAAGTTTAAGAAGCTCATGCAAAACGTCGGTTCGAAGGTCGTAAACGTTGCCGCGGGCACGAGACTGCCCGACGCGGCATCGGGCTTCCGTGCCTACTCCCGTTCTGCCCTGTACCGCCTGAATGTCGTCACCCAGTTCTCGTACTGCATGGAAACGATTATTCAGGCGGGCAATAAGAGGCTGCGGATCGAGTCGGTTCCGGTCACGACGAACCCGAAAACCCGCGAATCGCGCCTGTTTAAGAACATTTGGCAGCACATGTTCAAGTCGGGCCTTGCGATCGTCCGTTCTTTCCTCATGTTCAAGCCCTACGTCATCCTCGGATGGCTCGGCGGGCTCATGATGGTGGCTGGTCTTGTCCCGTTCATCCGGTTCTTTATCTTCTGGCTCCAAGGTGACGGCGCCGGCCACATTCAGTCCCTGATTCTTGGTTCCTCGATGCTGGTCGGCGGGCTCCTCTGCCTTGCCCTCCTTGTGATCGCCGATCTGCTACGAACAAACAGGGTTCTCCTCGAAGATCAGCTGGAGCGAATAAAGGCCGTTCAGTACGGTTTGGATCCGGTAACCGAGGATCCGCGGATTGAGGCCCCCGATGGTCTTCTCGAGCAGGAAGCAGATGAAACCCGGTGACTGAACGGCGCACGAGAGTCCTCCTCCTCGCATCGACCTTCCCTGCCGAGCCGGGTGACGGCACGCCGGAATTCGTCGGCGACCTAGCCGTGGAACTGGCGAAAACCATGGACGTGAGGATTCTTGTCCCGTCCGTGCCGGACGCTCCGACGCGCTCGACATATCGCGGCGTCGACATTTACCGCTTCCGGTTTTTCCCGCGCCGCTGGGAAGACCTTGCCGACGGTGCGATCCTGGAGAACATTAGGGGCCGCAGGATCCGCGCACTCCAAATCGTTCCCTTCTTCGTTTCCGAAATCTATAACGTGGCCCGCCACATCCGCTCCTTCAAACCGGATGTCATTCATGCCTTCTGGATCATCCCTCAGGGATTGTCCGCCTTTGTCGTGAACCGGAAAATCCCGGTCCTCCTGACCACCCTCGGCGGTGATCTCTACGCCCTCGTCGACACTCCGCTACGCGGCCTAATCACGCGGATCGTGAAGCATGCGAAGCACACGACCGTCATGAATGCTCAGATGAAGGGGGAAGTGGAGAGGCTCGGAATTGATCCCTTCGCGGTGTCCGTTGAGCCGATGGGTGCCGACCTGTCCGGAATTGTTCCCCACGACGTTAGAGAAACCGATACCGTTGAGATTCTTTTCGTGGGCCGCCTCGTCGAAAAGAAGGGCCTGCGCCACCTCATCGCCGCCCTCAAAGATGTTGAAACCAATTATCGTCTGACCGTGATCGGGCATGGCCCCCTCGAAGAGGAACTCAGGCAACTGGCGGATGGCATGCCCGTCTCGTTCGTTGGCGAGAAACCAAAGACTGAACTGCGTGCCTGCTATTCGTCTGCCGACATGATCATCCTCCCGTCCGTCCGGGCCGCCTCCGGCGACCAGGATGGTCTTCCCGTTGTTCTCCTGGAATCCCTTGCCTCCGGCCTACCAACCATTGCCTCCGACCTTCCCGGAATTGACACCGTCGTCTCCCACCGGAAAACCGGACTCCTCGTCACCCCCGGCGACGAAGCGGCGCTCACCCGCGCCATCGATGAGCTTGCAGCCGATACGGAATTGCGTCGCACCCTTTCCGAAGCGGGCAAGGACCGCGCTGCCAACCGCTCCGTCGTTGCCGTCGGAGAGCGTTATGCGCCGTTGCTCAAAAAGATCGCGGGTATGCGATGAGAATCGGAATTGTTGGGGCCAACGGCTTCATCGGAAGTGCCCTCACCCCAGCCGTACAGAAGGCGGGCCACAGCGCCGTATCCTTCACGCGCGCCAACCCGATCTCGGGCGGTGACCGTTATCGCCCGGTCAGCGCCGGCGCCGACCAGAACAGGGTTGCCGGTGAAGACGCTGCTCGAGCAGGCGCCGGGGACCTCGACGCCGTCGTGTGGGCGGCCACGTCATCGACTCCCGCCACGATCGCAGCTGATCCCGGCACGGGGGAAACTGAGCTCAAAGAGTTCGAAGAAGCCTGCGCGGCCCTGGCTCGCGGCGGCGACACCCGGTTTATTCTCCTCTCGTCGGGAGGAACCGTTTACGGCCATGGTCACCCGCCCCACCGCGAAGACGATGCGCTGTCGCCAACGAACGATTATGGAAAATTCAAGGTTCGGATGGAAGAGGTTTGTCGGAGCATCTTCCCGGACTCGACAATCCTGCGGATCTCGAATGTTTACGGCCCCGGCCAGCGCGCCAGAGGAGGCCAGGGCGTTCTCGGCCACTGGATGAAGGCGCTCCGCAACGGCGGAACTCCCGTGATCTACGGGGATCCAACGGTCGCTCGCGACTACATCTACATCGCTGATTGCGCGTGCGCTATTGTGGCGGCAACTGAGACTCCGTCCGCGTCCGGCCAGACCATCAATATTGGCTCCGGAGAGCCCACCTCGCTGGAGGCACTTGCCGGAGTTCTTGCGGGCGTCACCGGCATTGATACTGCCCCTCAGATTCTTGAGGGACGGCCCTACGACAACAGGTCGACGTGGCTCGCCACGACCCGTGCCCGGGACCTGCTTGGCTGGTCCGCAACAACACCCCTCACCGAGGGTGTGCGAGCCATGTGGGAATGGAGGGATGAACGATGAAGATCCTTGGCTTTGGTACCTACAACACGTCCGTCCATCCACGCGCCGGCATCCTCCTCGAAGGACTCAAAGACGCAGGCCATACGGTCCGGGAAATTAACGAGCCCTCAACGGTCAGCACCGAATCGCGCGTTGAAGCACTGTCCTCCCCGAAGGCGGCGGCAGGCTTCTTCGGGAACCTAGCGAAGAACTGGAGCAGGCTCATAAAGGCCAGTGCGCAATACCGCGGGGAATACAGTCCTGACGTGGTCGTGGTCGGCTACCTCGGACACTTCGATGTTGTGCTTGCCCGGATCCTGTTCCGGAAGGCAACGATCGTCCTCGACCACCTCATCTACGCGGCCGACACGGCAGCGGACAGGGGAGCGCGCGGACGAGCACTCGCTTCCGTCCTATCGATCCTTGACAGGCTTGCCATTGGCGCTGCCACCGTCGTCGTCTACGACACCCCGGCACACGCGCAGCTTGCGCCGCAGTCCATGAGGCACAAGGGCGTTGTCGTTCCCGTCGGTGCACCGGATGCATGGTTCGAGGCACGCCGGCAGGACCCCGACAACGGGATTGTTTTCTTCGGGCTGTACACGCCCCTGCAGGGCGCCCCGGTCATTGCTCACGCACTCGCCCTGCTCAACAAGTCAGGGGATCTGCCAAAAACCACCATGATCGGCACGGGCCAGGACTACGACGAGGTCCGCACCATCGTTGGGGATGCACCGGTTACCTGGATTGACTGGGTCGAATCCGGTGATCTGCCCGACATCGTTGCGAACCATTCCATTGCCCTCGGCATCTTTGGAACCACCGAGAAAGCCCAGCGGGTTGTTCCCAACAAGGTGTACCAGTCGATGGCGGCGGGATGTGCGGTGATAACCTCCAGGACCGATCCCCAGCAAAAGCTCCTCGGGGACGGTGCAACCTACGTGGCACCGGGCGACCCGCAAGCGCTTGCGGATGCCATCAGAACCCTCCTGGGCGACCGAGAACTGCGCGAGGACATGCGTTCCCGGGCCGCGAAGGTCTCCGACTCTGCGTTCTCCCATGCGGCCGTTGTTGGTCCGCTCGTGGAGCGGCTCTCGTGAGGGCCGTCCTCGACGCCCTCCGGTCGCCTGCCTTCCGCGCGGTCTTCATGCTTGCCGCCATAGTGGCAGCGATCTGGGCCGTGATCGGCAACTGGGATGAAGTCTCGGCCGCGCTGTCGCGCCTCGACTGGTGGATCGTTGTCCTCTCGCTTGTCGTCTCCATCATCTTCGTCATCCTCACGATGCTGGCGTGGCGAGTAATTCTGAATGATGCTGGGGAGCCCGTGGGAAAGGGACCTGCCCGCAGGATCTTTTACGTCTCCCAGGTCGCTAAGTACCTGCCCGGCGGCGTCTGGAACTTTGTTGCGGCGGCCGAGATGGGAGCGGACTACAACATTTCCCGCAGGCGTTCCGTCACCGTTCTACTGATGTCGATGGCGGTCAGTGTTGTGACGGGCCTTGCCCTTGCAGCTATCGCGATCGTCTTTGGCCCTTCGGGCACGAGCGCCTACTGGTGGGTGCTGCTGGTCCTCCCGGTTCTTGCGATCATTCTATACCCACCGGTCCTTAATCGCCTTATCGATAAGGGCCTGGCCCTGATCAAACGGGACCGTCTTGAGCGTCCCTTCACCGGGAAAGCCATTACCGTTGCAGCGCTGTTCTCCACGGCCAGCTGGATCATTGCTGGCCTCCAGGTCTTCCTGATCCTCACCGGGCTCGGTAACGAGGCCCGGATCGACACCTACATCCTGACCGTCGGCGGCTACGCTCTCGCCTGGGTCGTGGGCTTCCTCGTCTTCTTCATTCCCGCCGGCGTTGGCGTTCGCGAACTTGCCCTCGGCGCGACCCTGGCGGGCCTCGTCCCCGGGGGCGATGTCGTTGTCGTCGTTCTTCTCAGCCGCATCCTCTTCACCGTGGCCGACCTGCTTCTGGGCCTGGGAGCATCGTTCCAGATGAGACGTGACGCAAGGAGCATCACGTGACCCGCAGTAGCTTTGTCCGTTCCAGCGCTCTTCTCACGCTTCTCGTCGTCATTGTTCAAACGGTGTGGGCCCTGACCATCCCCGCCTTTCGAGGACCGGACGAACCGCATCACGTGAACTCCATCCTCCGCATCGCCAGCGGCGGTGGATGGCCGGAACCGGGCGACGCGATGCTTGACCCGAAGATCATTGAGGCCGGACAGCAATCCGGCATGATCGTCCCGGACGGTGAAGACTTCACCCGGCAAAACCGCACCCAGCTTCATTTCTCGGGTGCCAGCCAGGCCAACTTTGTTGACATGGAAGTGGCTGATCGCGAGGACAGAATCGTCCTGTTCCCCGTCGAGGCCGCCTCACCGGAGTCTGCCGAAATCGATCAGATGACGCAGCATCCACCCGTGTACTACGCGGGCGGTGCCCTCATTGTTCAAGCTTTCGATCTGGAAGATGCTCCGTGGGATCGTCTCGTTCAGGTGCTCCGCCTGTACGGGATCTTTCTGACGATCCCGCTTGTTCCGTCGATTATCTACACGGCGAGACGGCTCGGGGCCAGCCGACCTTGGGCTCTTGCCGCAGGCTTCCTGCCACTTGCTGTTCCCCAGCTTCTGGCAACCTCCGCTTCCGTCACGAATGACACTCTCGCAATCGGACTGGGAGCACTGACCGTCGCAGCTCTTGCGAAGGCGGGCACGGAAAGAATCTCCTGGAAGACCGTGTTTCTTGTCGGGGGCTCGCTTGGTGCGGCTCTTTGGACGAAGGGACTGCTCCTAGCGCTCGGGCTTCCCCTAATCCTCGTCTTCATGCTCGCGAAGAACGAGCCTTTGAAGAAAAGGATCATCGCCACGCTTGCCTCCGGCACCCTGGCGCTCGCCATTGGTTGGTGGTGGGTTTTGAACATCTTCCGCTACGGCGTAATCCAACCGGCGGGCTTCCACCGGGATCCACCGGTGGGGTGGAGTGCTGATTCTGCCGACTTTGGTAACTTCTTTTCCACGGCCTACCGGACGTTCACAAACTCGTTCTTCTCGTCGTTCGGCTGGCTCGAATCTGACTTCCCGGCAATCATCGGCCAGGGCCTCATCATTCTCCTGATCGTCCTCGTCGTGCTCAGCGTTGTTCGTGCTGGTAACACCCGCCAGACCTACGTCATTCTGCTCAGCCCGTTCGTCGGACTGCTTCTTCTTCTCTACGTCCAAGCCTGGTCGAACTACCTGTCAACAGCGGCCGTGGCAGGAGTCCAGGGCAGGTATCTCTATCCCTGCTTTGCCGTGCTCGGCGGCATTTTTCTCGCAATTCGCAGGTACGGCACCCGCGGCTACCGGATCCTCGTCGGGGCCACTCTGACCATCGGGGCCTTCGGCTACCTGTGGATGCTCCGAAGCGCCTACCCGGGCGGCGCATGGGCGAACATGGAACGCTTTGCAGAGGTTGTCGGCCTGCCCCAGGTCGCCGTTTGGCTGATCGTCCTTGTCTATGTCCTCGTGATCGCAGCCATTGCCATGGTTGGCTTCCGCTGGGCAGAGCTGGCACCTGCCGAAGGGCACCAGGTGACATCGCTGAAGCGTAACGACTGGCTGGGCCGCTGGCAGGTTGCACGCTCACGTAGCCGCGAAGCCCGCCATGAGCATGCTGGTGACGATACGTCGCGACGCGGGAGAGCAGTCCGCAAGCGCGGCAACGCGTTGCCAAGTCCCAAGTCTTCGATGCCGCGCGGATCTTCTGCCGAGTAGGCACTTGCCGTACTTGAGTCGTTGCCCGCGAGCGCTATTCGTACGGTTAGCATCAGGACAGGAAGGGAGTAGGACATGACGAAACGCGTGTTCATGGGGGCGACCCTGCTTCTGACGGGACTTGTCATGGTGTTCCAGGTTGCCTGGGCGCTGTCCCTTCCTGGTTTCCGCGGCCCGGACGAGCCGCACCACGTGAACTCGATCCTGCGGTTAGCGAGCGGTGGGGGATGGCCGGTGCCGGGTGAGGCGATGCTTGATCCTGCCGTTGTGCAGGCGGGACGGGAATCCGGCATTATCGTTGAGCAGGCGGATAGGTTCGTCGGTATGTCTCGCACCCGCCTGGAGAACAGCGGTGTTGAGCAGCGTAGCGAGCCCCCGTTGTATACGTTCTTTGCGGAGCGGGAAGTTGTCCCGGAAGGCGAACGGTCTGCGATTGGCCCGGTGGAGATGGCCGATCCGGAGGCCGTTGAGATTGACCAGATGAGCCAGCACCCGCCGGTTTACTACGCGGGTGGGGCTGCCCTGGTTTCTGTCTTTGATTTGGAGGAGCAGCCGTGGGACAGGATGCTCACCGTGCTCCGCCTCTACGGAATACTCCTCACTGCGCCCGTTGTTCCCGCTCTTGTCTACACGGCACGCAGGCTGGGCGTGCGACGCACATGGGCGCTGGCCGCGGGCTTCCTGCCTTTCGCTATACCCCAGTACTTTGCGATTACGGGGGGCGTGACGAATGATTCGATGGCAATTGGTACGGGGGCTCTCGTTGTTGCCGCGCTAGCCAAGGCGGGTACGGAACCGATTTCTCGGAAGACCGTTCTTCTCGCGGGCGGTTCTTTGGGGCTGGCCCTCTGGAGCAAGGGGCTTCTCTTGGCGCTTGGTCTGGCACTGGTCCTTGTCTTCATGCTCAAGCGAGACGAGTCGTGGAGGCGCCGGATCGTTGCTACCGGCACGTCGGGCGTTCTCGCTCTTGCCATCGGCTGGTGGTGGATTCTCAACGTTGTGCGGTACGGCGTTATCCAGCCCTCTGGTTTCCACCGCGCGCCAGGCGCGGAATGGGATCCGGCCCTTGCCGAACCCGCGGGATTCCTATCATCCGCACTCCGTAGCATTGCCACGTCGTTCTTCTCGTCGTTTGGTTGGCTCGAGGCGAAGTTCCCGAGCGACCTCACTTTCCTGCTTTCGGGCGCCCTCATTGTTGCAGTGATCTGGGGCGTGATCGCCGCAGGCAAGCATCGCCGCACGGCGGTTGCTATTCTCTCTCCCGTCGGCGGACTCGTCCTCGTTCTCTTGGCCGAGTCCTGGTCCACCTACGTTGAGACGGGAATGATCGCGGGTGTTCAGGGCAGGTACCTATTCCCGATGATCGCCGCCCTTTCAGTCATCATTCTCGGGTTGCAAAGCAGACGAGGAATCACCCTCGTTATCTTTGCCGCGATTACCGTCACCGTCGGTGCCTACGGCTACGTCTACTTCCTCGAAAGTCTCTACCCCGGTGAGGACACGAGGATTGATCTTGAGCGCTTCTCCGAAGTTACCGGTATCAGCTCCAGGACCACCACGGTCCTCATGACCGGCGTGGTTATCGTCCTTGTTGCCGCACTTGTCCTTGCAGCTATCGTTGCCCGAATCGAATCACGCCTTGACCTATCGAAAGACGAGGCAAAGGTTCGTCCGCTTCTCGGCGAGCGGCTCTTCCGCCCCCGCAGGGAAACCACCCCGGGATCTGACGAAGCAGATTCGAACCCGCCGGTGGGTGTCGGTGATGAAGCCTCCGAAGCCCAGGAAGGGCCGGCTCTGAACGGTGACGCCAAGCCACGCCACGCAGCCACGGGCGACGCCGTCCAGGACTCCTCTGTTGAAGGCCGCTAAACCGGCTCTTC
Organism: Flaviflexus sp.; assembly: GCF_052087705.1. Lineage (NCBI taxonomy): Bacteria > Bacillati > Actinomycetota > Actinomycetes > Actinomycetales > Actinomycetaceae > Flaviflexus > Flaviflexus sp. Next base: position 62,813 of record NZ_JBQCYC010000002.1, read on the forward strand.
ACAGCTGAGCGAGCCATTGAGGGCTAAGCAACCTGCCGATACGACTGTGGGGAGCAGCTGGTGCTCCCCACGGGACCTGATTGGTCCGCGCTAGTACTGGGCGACAGCACCGCGGTGCTAGATCACTGAACCGCGATGCTTATTGACAGAACCGCGATGGGTACTTGGATCTATTTGCTGCGCGTCGACCTATAGTCTGATGCTGCTACTTTTGTCCGCGGACGAAGCCTTCAGCGAGAGCCAGGGTGGGAAGAAGCCCCTGTTCCTTGGACGTATTCAGTCCGGGAGCATTGCGGTCCTTCCCAGAAATGATCTGGGTGATGGGATTGCCGTTGCGGTCCTCCGTGGGCCACTCGATCCCGATCGTGCGGCACAGGGGATTGATGCCGTGTTCGCGCGTCGGCGAGTACGTGGTGGAGCACAGGTAGGTGGCAACGGAGTTGTCATCCAGGGCCATGAATGCGTGGCCGAGGCCCTCGGAAATGAAGACGGCACGACGGTCAATATCGTCAAGAACGACAGCGTCCCACTGACCAAATGTTGGGGAGTCGGTACGAATATCGACGACGACATCGAGGATCGCACCCTGGGTGCAGAAGACGTACTTGGCCTGTGACGGTGGAATGTCGGCGTAGTGGATGCCGCGGATCGTGCCGACCTTCGAGATTGACGTATTGACCTGAGCAATCTCGAGGGACCTGCCGATTGCCTCATGGAAGGCTGGCTGTTGGAAAGCTTCGAGGAAAACTCCCCGCTCGTCAGGGAATTGCTGGGGAGTGATGCGCCAAGCGCCGCTGATCGAAAGTGGCTGGATGTCCAAGGGGGCCTCCCAAATTCGGTTCAATTGTTGGATCCCACACTAGCACCTGGCATGAATATTGGGCCGGGCGCGCTAGGCTAAGACCACTGTCACCGAACGAAGGGACTGCCGATGAGGTGGATGGTTGTCGGCGCAAAGGGCATGCTCGGAACCGACCTGGTTACGCGGCTCGTTGCGGAAGGCCACGATGTTATGGCCGTGGACCGAACCGAAGTCGATATCACGAACGAAGCATCCGTCGAGCACGCGATCGACAAAGTCGACGTTGTTGTCAACGTTGCCGCATTCACGGCCGTTGATTCCGCCGAAGAAAACGAGGCGGAAGCTTTCCTCGCCAACGCCGTAGGCCCTCAACACCTCGCGCGCCGCTGCAAGAAAATCGGTGCCCGGCTTGTACATATCTCCACCGACTATGTTTTCGATGGCTCGAACTCGTCCCCGTACCTGGAAAGCGGTGCCGCCAACCCGGCGGGAGCCTACGGACGGACGAAGGCCGCGGGTGAATGGGCGGTGCGCGCAGGTACCGATGACTACATTATTGTCCGCACAGCATGGCTCTACGGTGCTCACGGCACGTGCTTCCCGAAGACCATGGCCGAGCTTTCAAACAAGAACTCGACCCTGTCTGTCGTTACCGACGAAGTTGGTCAACCGACATGGACCGCTGACCTCGCAGACCTGATCCTCCGCCTCGTGCTCGCCGAGGTGCCTTCCGGCACCTACCATGGCACTTCCTCAGGGCGAACCAATTGGCACAGCTTTGCTCAGGCCATCATGACCTCCCTCGGTAAGGACCCGGACATCGTTAAGGAAACTACGGCCGCAGCATTCCAGCGTCCCGCCCCGCGCCCGTCCTTCTCAGTTCTTGGCCACAACCAGCTCGTCGCCGTCGGCGTCGACCCGATCGGTAACTGGCTCGAACGCTGGAACGAAGCCGCCCCGGCCGTCCTTGCAGAGTTCAAGGACTAGAGCGGACGCAACCCAGGTGCTGCACTCCTCGTTCGGAAGACTCTCATCGATCTACCCTAAGAACCGGGATTGAATAGCAATCAAGCTTTCAACGAGACTAGCTTTCATCTAAACAAGCTTTTAACTAGACAAGGTTTCATCTAAATGTCGGTCGGTCACGCACTAAGCGAGACCGACCGACATTTGTATGAGGCTTGAGGGGGCCGTCACCTTTGTTCATACGGCACCGGCGTTAGCCACAACGTGGTTGGCGTGGTGGCTCTTACTTACCTCGCTCGACGAGGTTGAGGAGGTACTGGCCGTAGCCCGACTTCACGAGAGGCTCCGCGCGTTCGACGAGCTCCTCATCGGTGAGGAATCCCATGCGCCACGCGACCTCTTGTGGCACGCCGATCTTCAGGCCCTGGCGTGCCTCGACAGTACGCACAAAGCTTGTCGCATCAGCAAGAGAATCGAACGTGCCGGTATCGAGCCAGGCCGTGCCGCGGGGGAGGACCTCCACTGACAGCTTGCCTTCACGCAGGTAGTGAGCGTTGACGTCCGTGATCTCGTACTCGCCCCGAGCCGAAGGCTTTAAGTCACGAGCAATCGCAACGACGTCATTGTCATAGAAGTACAGGCCAGGAACCGCATAGTTTGACTTCGGCTTTGTTGGCTTCTCCTCAATCGACAGGGCCTTGAACTCGCGATCGAACTCTACCACGCCGTAACGTTCGGGATCGTTGACGTGATAGGCGAAGACCGCACCACCATCGGGATCAATGTGGCGGCGTAGCTTTGCTCCCATACCTGGGCCGTAGAAGATGTTGTCACCCAAGACCAGTGCCGCTGCCTCATCGCCAACAAAGTCGGCTCCCAGAACGAAAGCCTGAGCCAGTCCATTGGGAACTTCCTGGACGGTGTAGGAGAGGTTCGCTCCCATGTGGCTACCGTCGCCAAGCAGACGGTGGAAAGACTCCGCGTCATGCGGCGTCGTGATGATGAGAATGTCTTTGATCCCAGCCAGCATGAGAGTCGACAGGGGGTAGTAGATCATTGGCTTGTCATAGACCGGAACAAGCTGCTTGGACACACCCAGGGTGATGGGGTGCAGGCGTGTGCCGGAACCACCGGCAAGAATAATGCCACGCATAGCTGAACCTTCCGGTAGGGGGATGTGCTTCGCCCATTATTGCCTGAAACCCGTGGGAGCGCACGAGTAGTAGCCGGTAACGGGTACTCGAATCAGGGAGGATTCAGGAACTGTTCGTCAACGTCCCAGGCTGAGCAGACATGCATTGCCTTCAAGTCGGGAGGAGGATACTGCGTGACCTTCGCGACCGATCATGTTGGTGCCAAGGGGCGAATAATGCTGGCACTAAGCGACCGATCCGGGCCCGAACGACCAAAGCTGTCGGATCCAATCCGCCTATGTTCCCAAACTTCTAATCGACCTGCGCTCTCAGGGACGGCATGTTCTTAGGGACGAAGCGTTCTCTCAGACTCGAGGTAGGCGAACGGCTCCCTCGACCTGCTCTGCCTTTTCTGCCGAGTCCGCGTCGGCAACGACAAGGGTCCAGTCCTTTTGAAGGGCGGAAAGGAACGTCGAGAGGAGTTCCTGGGGCGTTGGATCGACGAGAAGGAGGCGGCCGCTTCCCTCCGGCAGATCGACCTGAAAGTCTGCCGCGTTGGAGTCCGCACCAAGAGTTTCGTCGAGGAGAATGTCTGGCTGGGAAAGAACTTCACCGTTGCCGTCGGTTACCCCTGCTGGAAGATCACCGGGGTAGGACAGATCGAGGGCCCCGAGGGAAACGGCAATGACTTCGTCGGCGTCCCCGGAGGGATCGGTGGTGACCAGTGTTTCCCCGTCTTCGAAGCCAACGGTGGCGCCGGCCAGAAGCCCGCCGAGGCCCCAGGTGATGAGACGCCAGTGACTTGGCAGGTCCAGTTCTAGATTGCTACCAGCATCGATCATGAGATCGTCAGCAAGGAAGTTAGCTGCCTTAGCGACGTGGTTGGCGACAACTTTGCCGGAGAGCTCGAGGCGGGGAGCCCCGGCCGAGCTCCCATAAAGCGTGAGCACCGGTAGAGCGCCCCGGCTGAGCAGGGCGCGATACACGTCAATTGCAGTCACAGTCCAAGAGCCTTTCGTCCGGCCGCTACGCAGGCTTTAGAGGCGCCTGCAACAAAGGAAGAACCATCCCAGATAGGAGTTGATAGTTCTGTCCCATTGTGGCCTTCGTAGATCCCGCCGGCCTGCTGGATAATGTGGATTCCCGCCGCCACATCCCACGAGTGAACTCCCGTCGAGAACGAGGCAACGGCCCTGCCGTCTGCCACGTAGCAAAGGTCGAGAGCCGTGGAGCCCGGGCGGCGCATCGACCGGAACGAACGTCCCGCTTCCCGCCATCTCACCAGCGCGGAATCATCAGCAGTGTTGATCTTTGGGTATTCCGTGGCGCACAGACCATCCGAAGGAACAGCGTCCCGCTGGACGGAGAGCCTGCGAGTCTCGTAACCGGGCTCATCCAGGTATGCGCCCGTGTCGTCAGCCGACCAAATCCGGTTGACGATGGGCTGGCAGACCCCGGATGCCACAAACTCTCCATCGCGGGCTGCCGAGATTGAGATGCACCAGTAATCCCATCCGCCAGCAAAGTTGGAGGTGCCGTCGATCGGGTCGACGATCCAGATCAGATCGTTTGGGGAGGGCTCCCCAGCGTCACCCGTGCGGTTGGACCATCCGGTCTCTTCACCGAGAACCACCGACTCGGGGAACCGCTCAAAGATTGCTTCCCGGATCGCTACCTCGGTGGCGCGGTCGTGCACGGTCACGACATCGTGAAAATCTGTCTTCGTGTCGATCGCCCCAGCATCCCTGTTCGCGGCCCTCAGACCTGGGGAAAGGGTGGTGCAGAGATCGATAATGAACTGGCGAATTTCGGACGGTGTCGTATCAAGCACATATCCATGCTGACACGCCGGGGAGCAACACGCCAATGAGGCTGTGAAGAGAATCCAATCTTTATGGGCGATTTGTGGCGTGTCTATCGGCCACTTGAGAGAATTCTCGAGATAACTTGTCTTTTTCACCTTGACTAATTGGGTCTTACACGGTTGTAATTTACTCAGTGACCGAATTAGTAAGGGGGTTCGATCAGATGTGGAATCTGACCGGCAACCAGGCGCCTCACCCGCGCCATGAAAGCAAGGGAGCGTCCGTAACGGAGCTTCCCACCAGCACGAGCTCACTGTTCCATAACCTGTGGGGGCTCGGCTACGACGAGGGAGAACTCGGCTGGCTCGACAGAGCGCTGTGCGCCGAAACCGATCCCGATATTTTCTTCCCGGAGAAGGGCGGCTCCACCGCCCCTGCAACCAGCGTGTGCCAGAATTGTGAAGTTCGTGGGGAGTGCCTCGAGTACGCCCTGTCGAACGATATTCGCCACGGCATCTGGGGAGGCATGTCAGATAATGACCGCAGAAGGGCTTCGCGCCAGCGCAGGCGGGCCGCTGGAGAACGGTAATCAGCGGTGAGCGCTAACACCGCGGCCGGCGGCATTCTTGCGATTGTCGTCGGCCGTTCCACGTCCGACCATTTACCGACCACTCTCCAGGCGGTAGCGTCCGGAACCCGCACCCCCGACAGGCTGAACCTCGTCCTCCTGGACGACGGTGAATTCGACGTATCCGTCCTCACGGATGTTGGTATCGAAACCGACATCATTCGCTCCGACGCCACCGCATCGGGTGCCGCCTACGAGGACGGCATGGGGGAGTCGGAGTGGACGTGGCTTCTCCACGCAGACTCGGCACCGGGCGAACGGTGCCTCGCCGACTTGCACCGCGAAGGTGAAGCTTCCCGCGCAGTCGCAGCGCTCGGCCCGAAGCAGGTTGGCTGGGACGACCCGACGGAGCTTCTTGAAGTTGGCATTACGGCGACCCGGTCAAGCCGCCGTGTCCCCGAGCTGGATCCGAGGGAGAAAGACCAGGGCCAGTTCGACTGGCGCGACGATGTTCTCGGTGTCGGCACCGCAGGAATGCTCCTGCGGACCGCTGACCTGGTCGATGCTGGGGGATTCGATCCCGTCCTGGGGCCCTTCGGTGACGGCCTCGAGCTGTCACGGCGCCTCCGAGCGGCCGGCCACCGCGTCGTTGTTGTTCCCTCCGCAGTTATCAGGCACGCGCGCGAGTCCTTCGCGGACACCCCTGCCTCCTTTGGTCGGCGCCGCGGATCCCAGATGTACACGGCGATTCAGCGAGCCCCGCTCCTTCTCGCCCCGGTCCTTTTCCTCTGGTTCCTGCTCCTGTCCCCCATACGCGCACTCTTCCGTCTTGGCGTGAAAGACACGGTCCGTGCCCGTGGTGAGCTTCGCGGCGGTGCTAGCCTACTTGCGAAGACCGGCGCGCTGTGGCGCGCCCGGAAGCGGCTCAAGCAGGCAACCGTCACAACGTCCTACCGGAGCCTCGAAGCCCGGCACCGCGACGTTCTTGACGGTCGCTCAGATATTCGTAAGGCCCAGCGCGAGGCTCGACGCCTGCGGCACCTTCCGCCTCAGCACCTGCGCAAAGAAGCGGCCGAGCGGCGCCGTCGCACCCGAGCCAGTGGTCTTGCCCTCGCCGTTATCACCATCGTTGCGGGAATCGTCGCGTTCCTGCCAAATCTCCCGGCTTTCGGGTTGACGGGTGGCGGGTTGCTTCCCGATGACTCGTCGGCAGGCGATCTCCTTCGCCTTGCCATATCGTCGTGGGTTCCCACCGGTGACGGTTATCCCGGATACCTGGACCCGATCTGGGTTCTGGCGATCCCGTTTGTGTACGTGGCGGGCTGGTTTGGTGGCACGCTCACCGAAGTTGTTTTCCTGTTCTTCCTGCTCGCCCCGTTCTTGGCCGGCATGGCGGCCTTCCGCGCCTCCGGTGCGGTCGCGAACTCCCCGGCGGTGCGCTTCGTGGCGGGTGCCGCGTGGGCGGTAGCGCCGCCCCTCCTGTCGTCCCTGTCCGCGGGGCAGGCCGGTGCGGTTCTGCTCCACATTGTGCTTCCCCTCGTCGTGGCAGCGATTGCTCGCTACGTGCGAGCGCAACGCTCTTCCCATCTGGGATCGGCAGCCTGGTGGACTCTTGTGGCGGGCGCCGCCTACCCGGCGTTCCTCCTCTCGATCGGCGTTGTGGCCCTCGTCCTTGCCGTTGCCCAGCGACGGGCCGCCTGGATGTGGCTTGTCGCCCCCGGCGTCTCCCTCGCGGGTCCCGCCCTCTGGTATCTCCTGAAGGACCTTCCCGGTTCCCTGGTTCGCCTCCCCGGAGCAACGTTCTCCTGGCAGGACGGAACCGAGTACGAAGTGGTGGCGGGATGGCCGGGAGGAATCGGTTCCTTCAAAGTCGTCATCCTCGTCGCCACCGGTCTCGTTGTTCTAGCCGCGATGGTCTCGCTTGCTCGGGCACGCCGCTTCGGTACGGTCAGAGCGGGATGGGCGCTGGTTGGTCTTGGCGGCCTGCTCGTCTCGTTCTCGCTCACCCAGGAAATCGGTGTGGACGAGCGAGTGTTCGAAACGGCAATCGCCTGGCCGGGCCCGGGCCTCAGCCTGCTGTGGCTCGGCCTGCTCGTTGCAATCGTGGGCGGAGCCCACGGTATCCGCGCCGACCTCTCAGATTCGTCCCTGTCATTGCGGCACGCCCTCGTCGGTATCTGCGCCCTGGGCCTCGTTGCCCTTCCCGTCGCGTCGGCGGCCTCGTGGCTCGTCGGCATTCATACCGGATCCCCTCAGCATGCGGTGAGTAGCGCTCCCGAGGTGAGCGTTCCCGCGCTCGCGCAGAAGAGCTCAACGGACCCGGAAAAGGGCCGAACCCTCGTGGTCACTCCCGAAGGTGAGAAGATCACGGTTTCGCTGTGGCGGGGCGACGGTCCGCAACTTACCCACACCGGTCATCTCCCATCCAGCAGGGACGACCTTGGGCAGGCCCTGACCCGGCTCGGTGAGGACGATTTCGCCGACCTTATAGCCGAGCACGCTGTCACCGTTATTCTCATTCCCGGAACCGGAGAGCAGTCGGAGCAGCTCGCGAGGATGCTGGACGCAACCGATTCAATCACCCGGGTGACAACCGCGGATGTTGGCACGTTCTGGCGAGTCGACGTCCCGTCGGGACGCGTCATGCAGGGCGGAGAGGTACTGCCGTCCGGCGTTATCGAGGCGGCAGTTGATGCCGAACCGGGTGTTCTGTACCTTGCCGAGCGTGACAACCCGAAGTGGACCGCAACCCAGAATGGCGAAGAGCTGGAGCGTGCCGATGATGATTGGCGTGCGGCGTGGACCGTTGAAGAGGCCGGCGAGGTCACGATTTCCCACGAGGGCGGGTTCTCGATTATCTGGGTGACCCTGCTCCGAGCTCTTCTCATTATTGGAAACGTCACCGTCAGCCTGCCGTGGAGGATCCGATGAGCAAGACTCGTATCGCAACCGGACTGGCCTCCCTTGCCATCGGGGTCGGAGGCGTCTCCCTTGCTCTCCTGACGCCCGCCGCAGACCCGGCAGATCCCGCACTGTCCTCGGTGGAGGGAACGGCACGCGCCGTGTCTTTAGCCTGCGGACCGGACTTTGAGAACACGATGGGGGAGACGACTGCCGGAATCGGCGGGGAAGACTCCACGGACCTCGTGCGCACGAGAACGATCGTTGTGTCCGGCGGCGACGCGAGCCTGGCCGGAACCACTATCGAATCCGAGGGCGCGGACAATCTGCGTTCGTCGTTCGAGTCGGGTGCCTTCCCGGGCGAGCTTCGCGTAGAGCCGGGGGATGAGGCGGCTTTAGCTACCGGTACGACCCAGCGTTTCCAGGACCGCGGCGAACTTGCCGGCATGGCGATGACTCCCTGCGTGGCGCCAGCAACCGAACAGTTCCTTGTCGGCGGAGCAACGTCGGCGTCCTCCTCATCCCAGCTGGTCCTCACAAACGTTTCGGGAAGTCCCGCCACGGTCAATATCGATGTCTACACGTCGACCGGCGAAGCGGCCCCATCGATCCTGTCGAGCACAACCGTCGACGCCTATTCGAGCGAAACCCTTCTGGTTGAGGCAGGGGCACGGGATGCTCGCCTTGCCTTCCGCATCACCTCCACGGGAGGTGAGGTGGCGGCCCAGCTGCTCACCCACGAGGTTGATGGCATTGTCGGCTCCGGTGTCGAAACTGTCTCGCCAGGGGCTGCGCCCTCGCAGCGAGTTGTTGTCCCGGGAGCCGATCTATCCGGGGAGAACGGCGATGTCTCTCTCCGGGTAGCGAATCCGGGATCGAAGACGGCGACCGTGTCGGTACTGTCCGCAACGACAGATGGTACGGAAGAAGTGCCGGGTTCGCAGGATGTGGCTCTCGCCCCGGGCACGGTCCTGGACCTGTCGATGGACGGGCTGGGTGGTGACTGGTCCGCCCTGATCGTTGACGCCGACCGTCCAGTTCTTGCCGCGGCGCGGGTAGATTTGGAGGGTGATTTTGCCTGGCTCGCTTCTGGTGAGCCCGTCACGAACGGTGTTGTCACGATCCCGGACTCGGAATCGTATGTGACGCTGTACTCTGCGGAACCGACCGGAGCCACGATCACGTTCTACGACCACCTTGGCGCAGAGGTCGAAGAAACCGAGGTCGACGTTGACGAGATCGCTACAGTGGCGTCGCCGGATAGTGCATCGCACGCGGTTGTTGAAGCAGATGCGGGGGTCTATGCCGGGATTCTCTCAGTCAAGGAGCTGGAGACCATCACCGGAATAGCGGGGCTAACCCTCACGATCCCACCGGCGGGATCCAGCGACCTGGAACTCCAGGTCATCAACTAGGCACGCTTCGTCACGGCAACACGAATGAGTGTCTGCGCCAGTGTCGCAGACGCGTGAGTGATGGGCGTCGAGCGGCGGCAGGCCTAATCTCACATGCTGCTATCCCGTACGTTGCGAGTTTCGGTGAGTTAGCGCGAGGGGCATGCTGTCAGTGACCGTGGTAGTCGATTTCCTCGGGGAATTTTCCGAGGAAGGATGCGAGTTGCTGGGTGACGACCGCGTGGACGAGAAGCGAGAGCGCTCCCGGCGTGGGGGCCAGTTGTTCCATGGGCCTGCGGTAGAAGACAATCCTTCCCTCCACGCCCGATGACTTGTCCATGGGGAAGAAGCGGGCCTGGGGGATGCCGTCCTCCCAGGGCGTCGGATCGGATTCGGGTACGTCGAGAACGCCGTAGTCGAGCCGGTCAACATCGGGACCGAGGTGCCGACGATAGGTGGCGATCTCCATCGACACAATGTCATCGAAGCGTTCCGCACGCGTTCGCCAGGCTGGCGTGCTGGGAGGCATGATCGGCCCTCGGATACCACGGCCGTGGCGGTCGCGGCGCAGGGTCGGATGTGGCTTGGGGAACTGATTCGACGGATAGGTGGTCACCCGACCAGGGTACCCCGCGTGCTACCGTTAGTAGTTGTGGTAAGGCAATGTTCGAGGACTAGATGCACCGGTCGCGCGGTCGTCACGATGACGTACGACTACGGTGAAGCGACCGCTGTCGTTGGACCCCTCTCACCCGTCGCACAAAAGGGTGCTCTCGACCTGTGTGAGGATCATGCCCAGTCGGTAACTGTCCCCAGAGGATGGTCGATGGTCCGTCTCGTCACCGAATACGAGCCAGCACCGCCCTCCGACAATGACCTCATGGCGCTCGCCAACGCGATCAAAGAAGCGAGCCAGCGCCGCGCCCCAGAACCCCGCCCCGCGCAACGCGAAGTGCGCAGACAGTCCGATATCCCCGGCCAAGTCGGGCCGAAGCTGAGGGCCGTACCCAACCCGGAGGAAAACAATGACTGACTGGATCGACAACGCACTCATTTGCCCCAAGACCGGCACGCCGCTCAAGCGTGAAGGAAACTACTACGTGTCCCAGTCCACCCCGGCCTGGAAGTACCGCATCGAGAACGACGTTCCGATCCTCCTTCCGACCGAGGCCGAGCCAGCAAACTAAGGCTCATCCAGCGAGCTAGAACCACGCACGGCCACCGGTGCCAAGCCCGATAACTCAGGCCGAGCCTGTTACCTGAGACCGTGCCTAGTCGCCGGGGACGAGACTGCCTACCTAGCTCCGGCGCGCCCTTGAGGAACTCGTCGCACGTTCAGTTTCGCCACGAAAAGGTCCTGGCCCGGCTGAGAAAAGGTTTTGTTCCGTCCGGAAGAACTGGCCGGGCTACCGAACCGAGTAGGGCAGCGTGGTGAGGCGTTCCTCGGTCTTCATCTGACGGACCATCGCCTGCGCCTCACGTTCGTAGTCCGCTGCTTCCCGCACTGCTAGGACGGTTGCGATAAAAGCTTCGGGATTGGTCCCGCGCGGGGGCGGGGGAGCGACGAACATTTCCAGTCCGGCCGCTAGATCCCGAGCCCGAGAGATTCTTGCGTCTTCGGTCATTGGTTTCGCGGAGCGGAGGAAGTCCCGGGAAGCGATGGAAAGATGACCGGGGACGGGACTGATTGTTGCCACCTGGGCCCAGCGGGCCAGTGACGGATCGACGGAATGAGGTTCCGGCCCCCTGTATCGCCTCGGCCATGACACCACGATGGTGCCTGCGAGCAGGTCACCGGAGCGCTGACCCTTGGACGTCAGAAGAATGCTTGAGATGCCAAGGACGCCGAGGGACAGGTGGATATCGAAAAGTCCCGCAACGGAACGAGTGAGCGCATGCCTCATCCCAATAGTTCCCCCGTCGTACCGTACGGTCCGTGAACCGGTCATGACCCTGCCGAGCGAACTGCCCTTTGTTGCGTACTGGACGGCGAACGGGATGAGGACAGCCCACACCATGAGATACGTCGTCAACCACGTGATGATCTGGGCCGCGTTCGACGGCTCCCACACTCGTAGCGTCAGGTAGATAGCGAGACCGGTGACAACTGTATAGAGCGTCGTGTCGATAACTGCCGACATGATCCGCGTACCCAGGGAAACTGTGGGCAGGACAAGGCCCACGCCTTCGCCTGTCACGATATCGGTGCGACTATCGGCAACCTCGATTGCCCGGCCGACCTGGTACCGCTCCTCGGTATCCTTCGTCATGCCACCACAGTACCGACAAAATAAACAATCGTGCGCGGCAGAACTCCCCGCGCACACAGCTTTCTCGCATGCGAGACTTGTGGCATGGACGCTCATGCCTTCGCTCTTGCGCACCGCCCCGAATGGGAGCGGCTCCGCGAACTGTCCAGACGCAAGACCCTAACCGGGCCCGAATCAGATGAGTTCATCCGCCTCTATCAGCGGTCCGCCACCCACCTCGCCATGCTCCGCACCGAGAGCCCCGACCCGAACGTTGTCCTGCGGCTTTCCCAGGTCCTCTCGCGGGCGCGTGCCACCATGACGGGCACGAGAACGGTCAATCGAAACTCCGTCGCCCAGTTCTTCCGGGCCACCCTGCCACTCGCCCTTTACCGGGTGCGGTGGTGGACCGTGTGGGTCATGATCGCCTTCCTCGTTATCGCAACCTCCACGGCAATCTACACCGCCACCAACCCGGAGGTCCTCTCGGCGCTTGGAACCGAAGCGGAACTCGAGCACTACGCCAATGTTGCCTTTGCCTCCTACTATTCCGAGTACCCATCGGCGGACTTTGCCGGACAGGTCTGGTCAAACAATGCGCGAATCGCCGTCCAATCCATTGCCGGGGGAATCACCGGATTCGTTCCCGCCCTCGTTATCTACGAAAACGCCGCGGGAATAGGCTCATCCGCCGCAATCATGCACTCCCAGGGCGGACTTGACGTCTTTTTCAAACTGATCCTTCCCCACGGCCTCCTCGAACTCACCGCGATCTTCATTGCCGCCGGAGCCGGGTTCTCGCTGTTTTGGGCGATGGTGTCACCGGGCTATCGAACGCGATCGCAGGCGCTCGCGGAAGAGGGAAGAACCACCGTGATCGTTGCGGCCGGTCTTGTTATTGTCCTCGCGATCTCCGGCATCATCGAAGGCTTCGTCACGCCCTCGGGGCTGCATTGGGCAGTCAAGATCTTCATTGGCGCACTGGCACTGGCCGGATACTGGGTGTACACAATCGCGGGTGGACGGTGGGCCTTAAGCCAGGGCTATTCAGCCGATATTGATGAAGCCGAAGCGGGCTACAGCGCATCGGTGGCGGTGCAGAAGGCATAGCAGGCACGTTGCAAGTCGGGCACGGTAACGGAACTGGAATCGGGATGATCGGGCGGGACCGAACGCGCTACTTGAGCTCCCCTGCTTCACCTCCGGTCAAAGCTCTAGAGCCTGCCGGCTTCCTTCAAGGCCAGGTACGTGTCGGCCACCTTGGCGGGCAGATCGTCCGGGGGAGCGGTGACAACAACGGCACCCAAGCGAGACAGATGGTCGGAGAGGGCTCTCTCGTCGAGGAGAGCGCGGTGTGCTGCCGCCGCCTCGTAGGCTCCCTGGGACGTTCCATCGGTCTGCGTCATATCCACGATCACCGGGTCGGTTGCGACCGCGACGATGATGGTGTGGCGGTGGAGGAGGCTGATTGCCTCGAGCAGACCGCCGGGCACCGTTCCCGAGTCGAGGGCGGTGGTGATGACAATGAGGGACTTGGCGTTGACCGTCTTGCGAATGTTGCCGGCCACGTCCGCCCAATCCGTTTGGGCAAGCGATGGTTGAACATCGGCGAGAGCCGCCGCCACCGTGTGGATGGTGGATCGGCGTGCCGGATCAACGCGAGCCTTGAGAGTGTCGTCGTGGACGAGAACGTGGAGGAGGTCGCCGGACTTCTCGGCAAGGGCCGCAAGAAGAAGCGTGGTTTCGATCGACGAGTCGATCCGTGGTTCCTCACCGATACGGATCGAGGAGGACCTGCCGCAGTCCAGAACCGAGACGATCCGTCGATCGCGCTCGGGCCGCCACGTCTTCACGAGCGTTTGACCCCGCCGGGCAGTGGACCGCCAGTCAATCGATCGAACGTCGTCGCCACGCACGTATTCGCGTAGCGAATCGAATTCGGTTCCCTCGCCCGAGACAAGGAGGAGGCTTTTCCCCTCCATTTCCTTCAACCTGGCAATCCTGCTGGGCAGGACCCTGCGGGCTTTGAACGCCGGCATCACGGTTAGCTTCGCGGAGTCTTCCCTGTTGCGTTGCCGTCCAGCAAGGCCCAGGGGGCCCGCGGTGCGGACGGTGATCGGGCCGGATTCGATCTTGCCCCGGCGGGAGGGAGAAATGATTGTTGACTGGATGGTGCGGCGGCCGGGGCCAAGATTGAAGGGAATGAGCGACGGTGCCGCTGTTACGGAAGGTGGCCACCCGTTTCGCACGGAGCCGCGCGCCCTGCGCGAAGAATTGTTGCGGATCTCCACGTTGGTAGACTGCACGGTTCCCAGCCGAAGAGTGACATCTAAGCGGGTGACGGCAATGTTCTGCGGATTCGTGGCGAGAAGGCAGTCCGCACCGCACAGGGCAACGACGACCAGGAGAACGACAACCGGCCATACCCAGCTGCCGCCCAACAGCCCCGCCGGGATGGCGAGGAGGACGAGGAGTGCGGAACGGAGGGTTGCGAACATTAGCGGGGGACCGGAACCTGCGTGAGAACGTTCTCGACAATCCGTTCGGGCGTGAGCCCGTCGAGTTCGGCCTCGGGGTTGAGGCTGATGCGGTGAGCAAGTGCAGGACGGGCCATGGCCTTCACATCATCGGGAGTGCAGTAGTCCCTTCCCGACAGCCAGGCCCAGGACTGACCGGTGCGCAGGAGGGCGGTTGCGCCGCGCGGGGATACTCCGACCGAGACCGAGGGCGCCGTGCGGGTGGCACGCACCAGGTCAACGATGTAGGACTGGATAGCGGGGTGGACCTCGACGGAACGGACCTCGTGGCGGGCTTTGATGACATCTTCTGCCGCCGCGACGGGGTTGATGTTTGCGGTGGAAAGATCGTTCGGATCAAAGTAACCCGCGTGCCGGCGAAGCACCTCGAGTTCGGCGTCCCGCTCAGGGAGCGGAACCTCGAGCTTCAGCAGGAAGCGATCGAGCTGAGCCTCGGGAAGCGGATACGTTCCCTCGTATTCGATCGGGTTCTGCGTGGCGATCACCATGAACGGCTCGGGAAGGTCTTTCGGGTCGCCGTCGACCGTGACACGCCCCTCGGCCATGGCCTCCAAGAGAGCCGCCTGAGTTTTTGGTGGGGTGCGGTTGATCTCGTCGGCGAGCAGCAGCTGGGTGAAGACCGGGCCCGGACGGAACGTGAACTCGCCGGTTGCCGAACGATAAATCAGGGAGCCGGTGAGATCGCCCGGCATGAGATCCGGCGTGAACTGCACGCGAGAGTTGTCGAGGCTGAGCGCGGCTGACAGGGAACGCACGAGAAGAGTCTTCGCGGTGCCGGGAACGCCTTCCAGGAGGACGTGACCGCCAGACAGCAGGCCGATCAGCAGGCCAGAGAGGACGCCCTCTTGGCCGATCACAGCCTTGCGGACCTCGGTGGCAATCCCCGCGAAGGCCCGCTGGGATTCAGAGGCACCGGGACCGGGGGTTGGCATGGCAAGAGGTGGGCGGTACGAGGGGCTAGTCATGGATGAGCTCCTTGGTGAGTGCGGTCAGTTCGTGTGCGAGGTCAACAAGCTCACGGTCGGTTGTCGGCGGAGGGCCGTAGAGAACTTGGCTGACCCGGTCTGGATGCCAGCCAGATGCTTCTGAGATCCGGGAAATGACGTTCTCCGGTGTGGCTTCGGAGGGGATGCCGAGCCGGGCGGCGACCCTTGCGATCGTTCCCGCACGTAGAGCCTTGCCAGCATGGCCCGCGTTCCCGCCCCGCTCGTAGAGTCGGGCGCGGCCGCGTGCCGATTCTGCGGAGGGCACGATAACGGGAAGGGATTCGGGGATCAGGGGGCCGACGGGCCTGCGAACACAGATGCCGTACCAGAGGGCCGCGATAGCAAAACCAGCGAGAGCGCCGGTGAGTGCGGGCGGAACGGCCGAGATCGAGGAATCTGTCGCCGTTGTTTCCGTCGGTATGAGCCAGGACACGGAATCGGTATGCCCCAGAGCCCTTATGGCAACGGCGGCGTTGTGCGCTCGGTCCAAGTAGTCGTTGGTGAAGACCTCGGGAGAGGCAAAGACCGAAACGTTCCCCTCGACCGCCAGATAGTGTCCGCTGGTCACCGGGAAACACCCGGTGGCAGGAATATTGTTCGTGTCGATGCCCCAGGTGGCGCCGTCGATGGCGTCCAGATCCGAGACCCAGTCGACCGAACAGTTGGGGCCGGTCGGTGCAGCTGAGGACGATGAGAAGGCGCGGGGATTGCCGGTCAGCCACAGGGATGCATCCCTGCCTTCGTCCATGACAGCCACGACCGGTTTGCCGGACTCGATGAGCGATTCCCGTTCCCGTTCGGTCAGGAGCGAGAACGGGTCCCACACGAGAATCGTGCCTTCATGATCAAGTGCCTCATCGGCGGTGCGGACAACGGTGATGGTGGCACCGCGATCCTCGATGATCGATCCGAGTGCGCCAGCACCATCCGGTGAGACCGAATCCGGGTGCATAGCCTGCTGATTGCCCCTGCCCTGAAGGGTGATGATCGAGAGAGCAAGGAGGCCAATGATGATCGCGGTAAAGATCCCGAACAGGATCTTGTTCTTGAGCGGCTTCTTAGCAACGGGTTGCGCGAACTTCGGATTGGAGCTCATGCGTTCACCACCCGGCCCGCCCGACGGCACCGGTTCGCAAGGTCGGCCATTGCCTGAGCATCGGCGAGCGTTGCCGAGCCGCCGCCGTAGACGACCGAATCGAAGAGTTGCGCGCCCGGGCCCAGTGGCAACCCCGTTGTGGCATTTCCCTGCCAGGCTGCTTCCACGGCAGTCATGCCGGGGGTGGCAAGAATCAGGCCGCGTTCGTCAAGGATGCGGATGCTGGCGCGATAGTAGTCCGCGCACGCTGAAGCGTAATTGCCTGCGCGCAGCGCCGCGGCAGCGTCCTGCTCGAGCCTGTCGAGCGGCCGCGAATCATCGAGGATGGTCGACGGCCCGGATGCCTTCTTTCGGGCGCCGGGGCGGAGCCTGCCGTAGTAGAGAGCGAAGCCGCCGACGACGAGAAGAAAAATGATGATTGTGACCGACCCCGTCACCGAGGGATTGAACGTGACATCGAGATTGAGCTGCTGGAGGCGTTCAATGAGCCACGTACCAAGCCGTTCAACGAGGGATTGGCCGGGTTCCTGGTATTTGGCTTTGGACAGTTCTTCCACGGCCCACCTGCGCGCCTCGTCCCCCTCGGGGTCGAGGAAACGCAAAGGGAGGGAAGCGAGCACGGCCTAGGAGTCGCGGACCTGGCCGTGGAAGCCCTCCCGGACCATCCGCAGGTTGATGTAGATGACGTTCGTGACTGCCTGGAAGAACGCAACTGACACGGCGGAAATAAGAGCCGATGTGATTGTTGCGTAGATCAGCGTGCCCGTCGTGGTTCCCATGCTGAGGAACGAGAAGATGGCAATGACGATCGAGGCGGCAATCATGAGCACAATGGAAAGGACCACGGCAACGAAGAATGTTGCGAACACCTGGAAGAACATGCCCGACGTCAGCTGGAAGGAACGCGCAATCGACGCGATTGGGCCCCTTTGTTCGGCCACGAGAGCGGGAACAACGCAGGAAAGTCGGACCGCGAAGTAGATGCTGCCGATCAGGAGGAGAAGGGCGAGGATAGCAACGCCGCCGCCTCCCATCGACTCCCCGAACGGAATAAACAGCAGGGAGATCAGGGTCATGATGATAGCCATGGCGACAACATAGAGAATGTAGGCGACTCCCAGGCGTCCAGCATCGCCCGTCGACATACTGATCGCCCTGCCGATGGTGATCTTGCGGCCGTACACAGCACTCATCGCCGCATTGACGGCCGTCGTGTAAATAAACAGGCCGGCAATGAAGGAAACAAGCGCTGTAAGAATTGTTGAGACCGTGGCCGACGTCGACAAGGCATCCGCGTCAACGCTGACGATCTGCGAAGTAGTCAGATAGCTGGCCTCGCCGCCGATAAGAACAATAATTGTAGAAACAATACCGACGATCAGGTAGACGATCAGCGGGAGTACAACGAACACCTTGGGGTTGTAGCGGATCAGCCGGATTGCGGCATCAATCTGTTCCATTGTTGTGAGCGGGTGCAGAGGGAACGGAGATCCGCTGTAACCGCCGTACGGCCTGCTCCCGTAGTTGCCCGACGATGTTCCGAACTGCCCATAGTTTTCGAGCGTCGAAGGCCGATCGTCGTTTCCAGCGCCACCGTCCCACGGCCCCCGGCTCGGATTCTGATGACCGAAGTAACCGAAACCGCCGCCACCTTGCGTATTGGTGCCGGAACTATTGTCCGGGTCGTTGTTGCCCGACGGATATCCCGAGTTCTCGCCCGATGGATTCGGGTAGTTGCCCGAACCATTATTCGGGTAGTTTCCCTGGTTGCTTTCCGGGTTTGGAGTGTTGCCTTCGGAGGCGCCGTTCCGGTCCGCCCAGTCATCGTTCTCCGGATGCCAACGGTGGTTGTCGTTAGACATAATCTTCCCCTCGTGTCACTGAGACTGGTTTCATCTTGGCACAGTGACCTCTTTGAATGGGAGGTGAGAGGCGGGGAGTTGCATCCTGCAACGTATTTGGCAAGGAAAGATCGTCGTTAACGAGATACCGGGGAAGAAGGGATTTCCGCCGGTGCACGGGTGTATTTCATTATTTCCCTGCTGAGCAAATCAAGCACCAGTAAGAGCGGCGGAATACCTGTTTGGTAGCGATGTGGGATCGTACCTGGTGGATTACGCAGTTAGCCTGTGTGAGGTTGGCGAGTGCTCGGGCAAACTCTGCTCATTCGTGGGAAACTTGTGGCATGAAGTCCCGCATTCTTGTCGTCGATGATGATCCCTCGATCTCGGAGATGGTTGCCATTCTCCTCGAGTCAGAAGGATATGAGGTGACGGTGTGTGCCGACGGGCAGTCGGTGCTCCCGCTCTACCGTGCCGAACGACCCGACCTTGTGCTCCTTGACGTCATGCTCCCCGGCATGAACGGCGTTGAGGTGTGCAAGGCGCTTCGCGACGAGACAGATATTCCCATCATCATGATGAGTGCGCTAACCGACTCCGTTGATGTCATTGCGGGCCTCGAGGCAGGCGCCGACGACTACGTGACAAAGCCGTTTGAGAATTCTGTTCTCATGGCCCGGATTAAGGCTCGCCTGCGCAGGCAGGAGCTGGAGCCGGAGATCCTCAAGGTTGCCGACCTGACGATCGACATTACCGGTCACACCGTGCAGCGTGGCGGCGAAAATCTCTCGCTGACGCCGCTCGAGTTTGATCTTCTTGTTGCTCTCGCTCGTAAGCCTCGCCAGGTGTTCTCGCGCGAGGAGCTTCTTGAGCTGGTGTGGGGGTACCGCCACAGTGCGGACACCCGCCTCGTCAACGTCCACGTCCAGAGGCTCCGCGCCAAGGTCGAAAAGGATCAGGATAATCCCGAGGTTGTTCTGACCGTTCGCGGCGTCGGATATCGGGCGGGTGCGGCACAGGAGTGAGCGACCAAGCTCCGGAGCAGGAGCATACAGGCCCTTCGAGGGGCCGACTGATCGCAGAGAACCTGACGGAGCTGGGGCGCTTCTTCAGCCAGCGCCTCCAGGTCCGCGTGATTGCTATCCTCCTGACGATTGTTACGTTCTCCGTTTCCATAACGTTCGGTGTTGCCCTCTGGCAGATTCGCAACCAGGTATTCGACTCCCGCATCGACTCGATCGTCGAAGAATTCGGGGTGGATGCTCGGTCAGCCCAGCAGAACTTCTCGGCAACCATCGGTTCCAACCCCGGTGATGTTCAGTTGCGTGCCAGCCAGATCGTCACCAGCATGTATGACCCGTCATCCTCGATCATCGGCGTTCTGCTCATGCGGTCCGAGGACCAGGCAAGCACGAACATCCAGATCCTGGAGCCGGTTCGTGGACCCGCTGTTACTCGCGATCTCGTCACGGATGAACTAAGAGCACAAATATCCAGTTCGGAAGCTCTTCACTGGCAGTCCGTCTCCATCCCCCTCAGCAGCGGGGAAACGGAGCCGGGTGTCGTCATCGGCGTTTCCGTATCTATCCCGGGGGCCGGTTCGTACGAGCTGTATTCGGTGTTCTCACTGGAGGCGGAGCAACAGCTCCTCAGCCTCGTTACCACCGTTCAGCTAGTTGCTGGCGGAATCCTTCTGATTCTGCTGGTTCTCATGGCGGTGGTTCTTGTCCGCATGGTTCTCGGCCCAATCCGAGAAGCCTCCCGAAACGCGCGCAGGATCGCCGACGGTGCGTTCGAGGTGCGGATGGACGTCAAGGGTGACGACGAACTGGCACAGCTTGCCGAGTCGTTCAACCAGATGGCGTGGTCATTGGATGAACAGTTCACGCGCCTCCAGAAGCTGTCGAAGGTCCAGCAGGACTTCGTCTCCGCTGTTTCCCACGAACTCCGCTCCCCGGTCACGACGATCCGCATGGCGGGGCAGCTCATCTACGACAAGAGGGACGAGCTACCGCCCAGCCTCCAGCGGTCCGCCGAACTCATGCAGCGTCAGCTCGTTAACCTTGACGCAATGCTTGCCGACCTTCTGGAAATCTCGCGATTCGATGCGGGGGCGATGGCACTCAGTACCGAATACGTTGACCTCACGACCCTCGTGGAAGACGTAGTGGAGATGGCGGCACCTCTCGCACGCGAAGACGAAGTCACGGTCCGCGTGCACTCGGTCGGCAACACCTATGCAACTGTGGAACACCGGCGAGTGGAACGCATGGTGCGTAACCTGCTGGTCAACGCGATCGAACACGCGGAAGGCGGCAACGTCCGCCTCGACGTTGTCGGTAACGAGACAGCGGTCGCTGTCCGCGTTGTCGACGATGGTGTTGGCATGAGCCAGGAACAGGTCGATCACGTTTTCGACAGGTTCTGGCGTGCCGATGCTGCCCGCGTGCGCAAGGCCGGTGGCACTGGCCTTGGTTTGACGATTGCCCGCGAGGACGCTCACCTCCACGGCGGAGAAATCCGCGTCTGGGGTGTTCTCGGTGAAGGCTCGAGCTTCCTACTGATCCTGCCCAGGGAACCGGGAAGCCCATTCGTTGCTCCCGTCGACGTTGAAGTTGACTTCGACCCGGAGAAGTTCAAGGAGGAAGAATGAAGAAGCTCATGGCGCTCGCTAGCCTCGTCTGCCTTCTTGCCGCGTGTACTTCGTTGCCGACCGAAGGCCCGGTTAACGCAACGCGTGCCCCGACAGATACCGGTCAGAGCGTCGGCCTCCACGCGAACGGCCCCTCGGCCGGAGCCGACCCCGAAGACATCGTTATCGGCTTCCTCACCGCATCCGCCGCCGGCCTCTCCGACGACTTCGAGGTAGCCCGCGAATTCCTGTCACCGCAGGCATCCGAATCGTGGCAACCCCTCGGGGAAGTCCGGATCTACTCGGATACTCGGGTCCCCGTCACGACACGAACTGACACTCAAGCAGTTCGGCTGAACCTGGGCAGCGAGGGCTCCCTCGATGAGGACGGTCGTTTCATTGCCTCCAACCCCGACGCGGTCATCACCACCGAATTCTCACTCGCCCGCAATGCGGAAGGGGAGTGGCGGATCATTGATCTCGAGAACGGCCTCCTGATCTCGGCAACCCTCTTTGACACGCAGTACGCCAAGTCGGTCCTCTACTTCTTAACTTCTGATTCGCGCTACCTTGTTGCAGACATGCGTTGGTTCCCGCGAACCACGTACGCGACGGCCGCCACGAATGAGCTTTTCGACGGACCATCCGACTGGCTGGCAGCCGCGGTGCGCACCTCGATTCCCGCGGAAACACAGATTGGCGCGCGAGGAGTTGCCATCGACTCCGGGGTCGCCACCGTGTCACTGAATGAGGAGGCACTCGCCGTCACCGGATATCAGCGGCTACTGTTCCAGGCGCAACTCGAAGAGACCCTGACGCTCCTCTCCAACGTCCAAGAAGTAGAACTCACAATCGACGGCGCTCCGTGGCAGGTGGCGAGTGGCAATCCGCCCTCCAGTTATCCCTTCACAGAATCCCGCGTACTCGTCATGGTGGGGGATGCGCCCGCACTCTACTGGGACGGCACCACCGAGTTGCTCGACATGGCATCCGTTCCCGAAGACCTGCACTCCCTTGCCATCGGCTACCTTGACGACCCGCCCATGGTAGGAATCTCAGGCGACCGGCTCGTCTCCCTGCCGAACGACGGGTCGGAACCGGTCACGCTCCTCGAAGTCGACGACCTCATCGCCCCGTCGGTTGATACCTACGGATGGATCTGGACCGGATCAGCCGAAGGGAACGGCACAATCACCGCCGTTAACCGCGAAGGCGGACGCGTCGACATGACAGCAGACTGGCTCCGCGAAGGCACCATCGACTCGATCCACGTCTCCCGCGAAGGATCCCGCGCCATCGTTGTCTGGCACACCGAATCAACAACGTACGTCTCGGCAACCGCAATCGTCCGTGACGGAGAGGGCAACCCGGTCTCCCTCGACGACCCGTTCGAACTCGGAGCCGGAATCGAATCCGTCACCGACCTTGCCTGGATCGACGAAACCACGGTCGCGGCACTCGCAACCATCCCCGGAAGCAACAGCCCCGCCATCTATGCCATTCCCATTGGCGGCCCCATCCACACCATCACCGAAGCCAACGGAGCCACCTCAATTACCGCGGGTGACGGCGAAGGCTCCATCATCCTCTCCACCGAAAACGGTCAAATTCTTGAACGTTCCGGTGGGGGATGGCGACTGCTACTCACCGATGGAGACGATCCCGCGCTCGCGGGCTAAACCACCCGATAATGGGCTAAGCCAATCAATTTTCAATCAATATTCCAGAGCAACCCCGCTCTGGCTGAGTCCACATCCACAGGCAGACACTTCGCAATTCTGAATCGGGTGACCATGGTGGTGTGAGCTTCCTTGACGTCCTGTTTCCAGTCCAGTGCCCCGGGTGTGGGCA
Source organism: Flaviflexus sp. (assembly GCF_052087705.1). NCBI lineage: Bacteria > Bacillati > Actinomycetota > Actinomycetes > Actinomycetales > Actinomycetaceae > Flaviflexus > Flaviflexus sp. The sequence continues at coordinate 85,574 of NZ_JBQCYC010000002.1, forward strand.
GTGGGATGTTGCGGTCTGCGACGCGTGCCTGGAACGGGTGGGGCCGCCGCTGGAGATCTCCCGCTTCCTTCCGCAACTGTCGCAGATTGGACCGGACGGAGACGAGAACCCGCTCTTTCCCGTGTGGACCATGTCGTCCTACGAAGACATGGGGCGCATCATTCAGGCCTGGAAGAACAGGCCCAATAGCCTGCTGGATCGGCTGCTGGGAAACCGCATCGACGACTGCGCTACCGACATGGCTCTCCGTCTGCCCTTCGGCGTTGAAATCGACGTCGTGCCCGCACCGTCACGCACTGCCCGATACCGGAGCGACACCTACATTGCGGGAACAATTGCCGATAGAATCGCCGGCGGAATAGCCCGGGGCTTCGCAGAGCGGCTCGCTCGCGCGATCGAATCGAGCCAAGAAGAGCAAAGCTCTGATTATCCGAATAACTCCGACCTTGTATGCGGTACGGTAAACCCGGGTGGCGCCGAAGCCGCGCACCGCCCCGGGCGCCTGCAGAGCACGCTGGCCCCATCTGTTACCGTGACGTCCCGGACGATGTTTCAGCCCCGGCAGGGGCGCCAACGGGGACGGTCCCGTCGGGAGCGTCGGGGACGTGAACCGGTGAGGCTCGTGGGAGCGGAAAAGCCTCGGACGGTTCTACTTGTAGATGACGTGGCGACGACCGGATCGACCCTTGAGGCCTGCTGGCAGGCGCTCCATCAGGGCAAACATCGGATCCTTGGAGCTCTCTGTGTAGCGGCCGTTATTCCGCCAGGGGAATTGTCTGTTCACGAGACACTTTTGGGTAAACGTAGAGTAAAATGAGTTAAACGATATCCACAGGGAATCGTGAATTCGAAGGAGGTGGTTTGATCGTCTCGCCACTTCGGCGAGTTTGCCATTTCAAGAGGGCCCTGAGCCCTAACCCCTCATGAGGAGATAATCGTGGAAATCATCGTACAAGGTCGTAATGCAGAGATTTCGGATCGGTTCAAGGAGCATGTCTCGGACAAGCTCTCCAAGGTTGAACAGTTCGCACCCCGTGCGCAGCGAGTAGAAGTAGAAGTCACTCACGAAGCGCACCTGGCACAGACGGACGTCACCGAGAAGATTGAGATTACAGTCATCGACAAGGGCCCCGTTATCCGGGCAGAGGCATCGGCCTCGGACCGCGGAGCGGCACTGGACCTTGCCACCACCAAACTTATTGAGCGCCTTCGCCGTGCACGCGACCGGAAGAAGGATCATCGGAAGAAGGACGGGAACGGCCACGCGTCCACCGAGCTCAACATTGATCTCGACGAACTGAACGCTGGAGTCAAAGCGACGCCGAAGGTCGAGGACACCGTGCCTCGCGAGCCGGGTGTAGCAATTGAGCAGCAGCTGGGAGATTCCCCGGTCATCGTCCGCCATAAGCTTCATGAGGCCGAGCCCATGAGCGTCGACCAGGCACTGTACGAAATGGAGCTGGTCGGCCACCCCTTCTACCTCTTCATCGACGAAGAAACGAAGCAGCCCTGCGTTGTCTACCACCGCCACGGATGGACGTACGGTGTTATCCGACTTGACACGACAGTTGTTGGCTAGCGGTATCGACCGCGGGAGCAAAACCGGCGCAGACCGTGGATAGACAGCCTCCGAAGAAGATAAGCGAAGACCCGCAGGTATAGCGATGTACCGCGGGTCTTCGCTTGCTCGGGTGCGGAACAATGGGCTTGCCCCCGACACCGGCATATGGGCTATCCCGGTTACCGCATACTGGCCGGTTTGCCACCGGAGGCCCCATGACCGCGAAAGCCATAATGTGGCCTTGCTCTGGTTGGTTTCCGCTTTGTCGGGGCCTCGGTAGAATGGATCAGGTATATCCACCCCCAAGTATCGAGGTGCACGTGAGCGATCGCCCGCTGTCAGTTGCTGTTATCGGAGCCGGCCCGGCAGGAATCTATGCCGCCGACATCCTGTCCAAATCGGACATCGAAACATCGATCGACCTCTATGAGCGGTTACCTGCTCCCTTTGGACTCGTCCGATACGGTGTTGCTCCCGACCATCCGCGAATCAAGCAGATCATCGTTGCTCTGTACAAGATCCTGCAGCGCGGTGACATCCGCCTGGTCGGCAACGTGACCGTCGGTGAGGACATCTCGATCGAGGACATGCGCGAACACTACGACGCAATCATCCTCGCAACCGGCTCGGATCGCGATGCTCCTCTCGATATTCCGGGTGTTGACCTCGAGGGTTGCTACGGCGCTGCCGACTTCGTTTCCTGGTACGACGGTCACCCCGACTATCCGCGGACGTGGCCGCTTGAGGCGAAGGAAGTCGCCGTTATCGGCGTTGGCAACGTTGCTCTGGACGTTGCTCGCATGCTGTCGAAGCACCCGGAAGATCTCATGGTCACCGAGATCCCCGAGAACGTCGAGAAGGGCCTGCGTGCCAATCCCATCACCGACGTTCACATCTTCGGTCGCCGCGGCCCCGCCCAGGTGAAGTTCACGCCCCTTGAGCTCCGGGAGCTCGGCAAGGTCCCGGATGTTGATGTCATCGTCTACGAAGAAGACTTTGATTTCGACGACGGCTCGCAGGAAGCGATTAGCTCCTCGAACCAGACAAAGCAGGTTGTTAACACCCTGACCGACTGGGTCATGCGAGACGGGGAGCCGACGGCCTCCCGCCGTATCCACCTGCACATGATGCAGTCCCCGGTCGAGATTCTTGGAACCGACCGCGTTGAGGGCATCCGCATGGAGAGGAACGAGCTCGTTGGTGACGGCTCCGTCAAGGGAACCGGCGAATACATTGATTACCCCGTCCAGGCTGTCTACCGTGCGGTCGGATACTTCTCGTCCCCGATCACGGACTTGCCTTTCGACGACATTCGTGGCGTGATCCCGAACGTTGAGGGCCGCGTTATCGAAGCCGGTGGCGACCACATTCCGGGCATTTACTCGACCGGCTGGGTTAAGCGCGGCCCCGTGGGCCTCATTGGCTCCACAAAGTCCGACGCGAGGGAAACCATCACCCACCTCGTGGAAGACGCGAAGGCCGGCAAACTCGACCAGCTCGGCGACTCCGCGGGGGTCGGCTACGAGACGATGACGAGAATCTTCGACGAACGAGGCATCAAGTACACGACCTGGCAGGGCTGGGAGATTCTCGAAGAGTTCGAGAAGGCCCTCGGTGCCGAGCAGGGCAGGGAACGCGTCAAGGTTGTCGAGAGGGACACCATGACGGCGATTTCCCGGGGCGAAGAGCACGACGGGAAGCTGTACTGATGCACGGTGAATATAAAGAGCCGGGCCACAAGCTTGTCGTTGTTGACCTCGACGTCGAAGACAAAAAGCTCACTCACGTTCAGATTGCCGGGGACTTCTTCCTTGAACCCGATGATGCTCTTGCCCGGATCACGGCAGCTATCGAAGGCCTCCCGGAGGACTCACATGCCGCCGACATCGCGCAGGCTGTCACGAACGTTCTCAAGCCCACCGACGAACTGCTCGGCCTCAGCCCCCACGGCATCGCCACGGCCGTGCGCCGTGCACTCGGCAAATCAATCGACTGGGACGAGATCGACTTCGAAGTCATCCACGGCCCGGTTGTTTCCCCGATGATCAACGTCGCCATGGACGAGACCCTTATCGAGGACGTTGCGGCGGGGCGCCGCAAGCCCTTCATGCGGATCTGGGAATGGGATTCCCCGTGCGTTGTTATCGGCTCCTTCCAGTCCGTCGAAAACGAGATCGACTGGGATGGCATGAACCGTCACGGCGTCACGCTCTGCCGCCGGGTGACCGGCGGGGGAGCGATGTTCATGGAGGCAGGTAACTGCATCACCTACTCCCTTGTTATCCCCACCGCTCTCGTGGACGGCATGAGCTTCAAAGACTCCTACCCGTTCCTCGACGAATGGGTGATGGAAGCGCTCGAGAAGGTCGGTGTGAAGGCCCACTACGTTCCGCTCAACGACATCACGTCCGAGAAGGGCAAGATCGGTGGCGCCGCTCAAAAGCACTTCGCAAACGGGGTCATGGTCCACCACGTGACAATGAGCTACGACATCGATGCCAACAAGATGCTCGAGTGCCTCCGCGTCGGCAAGGAAAAGGTCCGCGATAAGGGGCTCCGTTCAGCCGTTAAGCGCGTGGACCCGATGAAGTCCCAGACGGGTATGGCACGCGAAGACATCATCGACGTGTTCCTCGACCACTTCACCCAGAAGTTCAACGCCAAGCCCGGTGAAATTACTGCCGCCGACATTGAGACCGCGAAGGCACGCTGTGGAACGAAGTTCGACACTGAGGAATGGACCTACCGGCTGCCGTAGGACGTGGCCTGCTCGCGCGTCCAGCGCTCCTTTGGAAGGACCCTCCGATTAGGAGCACCCGAGTGCCCCCTTTCGGAGCCGGTATCCCAGATGGCTAGTCCGAGAACTAGCCCGCACGGATGTCATTACGCCTAAACCAAGGCAAGTCAAATGAGACATCATTCGATGCCTGAAGCGCTAGACCATCGCAGGGTCTAGCGCTTCATCAATGTACGATCTGTCATTGTCCGCCGCGGACAAGCACCGCTTTGACGCGCGATCCACTCGAATTGGAAGCCATCAGGATCATAAATGCCGCACTAACGCGAAACAAGAACTGTCACCTGTCCGTGTAGCGGTACCACTCGTCCTTAGGTCCCCATCGACAAGTGCCTCCAACTACCTCCCGCGTCCCCGCTACTACTGGTGGTCTCAGTTCGATGGACTACGGAGTTCGCAGGACAGCGACAGGATCCCGGTAAGCTGCGTACATTGCTGGCGGGATGGAAGAGGCGATAGCTGCAATGATCGATAGGATACCGACCCCAACCATGAATGAGGTAGGTGGCATGGCCTCCAGCCTGTTCGTGAGAGCCGCACTCACACTGATTCCGAGAATAACGCCAATGCATGCTGCTATGACGGTTCTCAGAACCACAAGACCAATGATCGTGTCTCTTGTTGCCCCGAGGGCACGGCGGCGTCCGAGGTCCGCACGCCGGACGAGAACATCTGTCAGCGTCACAATCGCAACCAGGACCGCGCCCGCCAAGAGGACACCAACAAGAAGGGTACGACCAAAGATCGTCACATCCTCCATGATCTGTGCCTGCAACGCTGCAACCCCGATAGGTGACTCGACCCTGAGCTCTTCAGCTTTCCCATCGATAATGCCTAGGACGATAATCTGTGCTTCGTCAGCAACATCAGCATTGGTCAGGATGACCTGGAGGGATGTTGCGGGCATGGGCGATAAGGGGGCGTAGATGATTCCCGACCCGTAATCAGTAAAAGGCTCCTTCGGTTCAAAGCTGCCAACAATGTTGAGGTCATTGAGTCCAGGCTCGGTGACATGATGCACCCACCCCGCTGGATACTCTAGCCCCAGGCTTAGCATCGCTTCCCGAGAGACCAAGGCCTCCCCTGGTCCGGGTACGCGCCCACTCGTCAACTGTGCAACATTCTCCATGTCACCGAGGACACCCCAGGCGGGAACCCTCCCTCCGCCGCCACCCACTTGACCATTAACAACGTCGATCGCATTGTAAATGCCGACAGCCCGCTCAACGTGCGAAACACCATCGGTTGCCGCGACAACCTGTTCCGTCAGGTAGTCACCTGCGGAAGAAATGTCTCGGACAACAAGGAGTCTGGATCCTGCTGACTCGAGGCGGTCCTCGATCTGTGATTCTGTCGCTACAGTACGTCCGACAGTAAGGATTGTTCCTGCGCACATGACGGTCGCGAGTAACACAATCAGGAGTGAAGGCACCTTCGAGGCAAGGATCATTTGCCACGATTCTCGAAGTATGAGTTGCGGCTTCACAGTTCTAAGACCTCGTGCGAGCTCTCAATCACGAAACTGTCGTGGGTCGCAATAATGACGGTGCGCTCTTCGTCTTCGGCAATGGCGGCGAGAGCGGAGAGAACGATTTCTGCGTTCTCGTGGTCGAGATTCCCAGTTGGCTCGTCCGCCAAAATAACCTTGGGATTGTTCATGAGGGCCCGACATACTGCCACGCGTTGCGCTTGACCACCGGAAATCTCACCGGGACGATGATCAGCTCGAATGGAGACGCCCATCATATCCATGAGCTCCATGGCGCGGAGCACAGCAGAATTGCGGTCCCACCCCGCATACAAGGCGGGCTCAATGACCGAGTCGATCACCTGGCGCCTTGGATCGAGGGCAGCATCCTGAAATACGAAACCCATATGTTCTGCTCGAAACCGTGACCTTCTACGATCGGGAAGTGTACTAACAACTTTGTCAGCAACTGTCACAGCTCCACTCAACGGTGTGAGCATGAGACCAAGGATGTAGAGGAGGGTGGATTTTCCACGACCGGAAGGGCCCGTCAATGCAGTCATACGCCCGGGAGAGAAGTCGTGGCTCAGGCCATCAAACAGCTCGTCACCATTCTTCCGGTACCGGAATACAAGGTCATCCACTGACAGTACCGAACCCAAATCTCCAATGGCTACATCGAGACGATCAGTCGCGGTGCTCATGACTGCTGATCCGCTTGATTGGATGCGCCTACCGGCAGCTCAACCCGCGTACCGCTGGTAATGCCGTCGACTATGACGATGCCCTGACCGGATCCCGCCACCACTACATCAATCTCGCCATCCTCAGTGACAACGTAGGTCTCACCACTGGGTCGGGTTTGTACGGCCATAGCAGGCACACCCACGCCCGCGACCTCGGGAACAATATTTACTTTAGAAGCGAGCGGCAAATACGAGTCGGGCGGGAGCACATCGCAGTCACTCCCGCACACCTCCCCACCATCGACTTCCTGGAGGATGAGATCAAAGTTGCCCTCGATGTTCTCCACTCGTTCGACAATGATTCCCTGCCACTCATATTCCTCATATCGGACATCAACGGTGGCTCCAGGGGGAATTAGCTCTGATTGGTAGGAAGCGACAACGACGACAAACGTCCGTTCACCTGTCGGGGCCATGACGGCTTCTTCACCGCCGCTCAAAACAGTGCCGGGCGCGATGCTCTCTGATAGTTCAACTGAGACGGGCAGAGACTTAAAGGCGACAAGTTCTCCATGCCCGATCGTACCCGTCTGATTTTGGGACAAGTCTTTCTGCCAATGCTTGACGGCCGTCAGGGTCGCATTGCCAAAATTCCCATCGACCGCCGTATTCAGGTATCCCAAATCAATAAGTGCCTGCTGAAGGGCTGCAACATCATCGCCGTGAGTACCATACGATATGTCCCTCCAAAACGGTAAGTCCGCTTGCACGGCACGAACGGGAACATCATTGACAACATAGAGAATCTCGCCCTGGTTACGCATCCCCTCATGAGCTTCCCGAACTACACCCGGCAGCACGTTTGTTGCCACAACATTAGTGGGCTGACGAACGGTTGTAGTCAATGCTAGCGATCGCCCCACTTCGGTCTCACTTGCTTCCGCCCAAGCCGTCCGATCAGCCCACTGCTCGGAACTCTGATCGCGATCTGACAATGTCGCTCTCCCGGCCCACCATCCAGCGCCACTAATGAGTGCAATCGCCACTACGAGGCCAAGCCATTTGGTCACAATGCTTCTAGCACTCACTTTTTCTCCTCATCGCCTTACTCCTCAATGCGTTACCGCGGGGTCAAGGCCCGTGGACTGACCGCAGACCTTCCCGGGAGGGCAATACGTCCGCGCAGAATGAGATGTAATGGTTCCCGTGGAAAAGACGGAAGCGAAGACGTTACCCGACCAGTTATGGCTGACTGACGCCTGACTGCCTCCAACATAATTCCCACCCCCGATAACCTGACTCTCCACAGAGTGTGTCCAATAGTGGTTTGTTGTGGTGACTGACGTGATGGAAACGGACTTCCCCACGCCAGCATTAACATACTTGCCCCACGATTCAGCAGAGGCAGCTGAAGGAAATACCAACGCGCTGGCTAGAGCAAGCAGGAATGCGAGACTCGTGAATTTTCGTATAGAGAACATGGTAATCGACTCCTGGTTGTAGTAGGATGTCAATCACATTATAACCGAAATGCGCTCCAAGTGATAGAAATCGCTACATTCGTAAGCTTTCCTGAAAAACAAGCATTAAGGACGCCATGAGAGGTATTCAGTTATGTTCGGCCGTCACTCTGGTACTGCTCGGCCTTGTAGCATGCTCGAGCGAATCAACCGACGCTGAGCGCCATAATCCGACCATCATCGAGGAGCCAGATTCGGGCCCTATGGCATCGTCTATAGACACCGACTATCCGGAGACGTGGGAAGAAAAAACCAACGGCCAGACCCGCGACGAAATGATCCAAAACAATAGGGAGGATATTTTTGAGGTCATGCAGGAGCATGGGGCAAATGGGGATCACGAAGAAAACTACACGCTCGATGACTTCCCCATCATAGACGTTGTTGACGGAGCCGACAGCGCCCGTGTCCAGGTCGAATGCATGAAGGAACAGGGCTTTGAAGGCACCGCATATGCAAATGGAACATACCTATATGAGCGGATACCAGCGGACCAGGCAAATGCTCAATTTTTAGCCCATTATTCTTGTGTTCTCCAATACCCTGTCGATCCTATGCAAATCGGCCCGCTACCGCGCCAGGAAATCGTCAAACTCTACGCGTACTATACGGGCCCGCTCACAACTTGCCTTGAGGGCCACGGGGTCCCAGTTGATGAACCACCAACCCAAGACACCTGGGTCGACGATTATATTACCGGTAAGCAGTCGTGGGACCCCTATGCTGCATTTTGGAGACAAAACACTGAGGCTAGCTTCGACGCGGTCAATGAACTCTACGGAGCCTGCCCACAATTCCCGGCAAATTTTTGGCCCAACTAACGCTGTCAGGTCCTGTATGTGTCTTGGCTAACCCATGATCTTGACCCGACAAGCGGCGAGAGTATCCGCGGCCACCCTCCGCCGCATAGCCTCCATCTTTCTAACACGACTCGTGAAAGTCATGCAATCAAGGAGTCAACCCAGCCCTGAGCAGTTCCGTACGGCACTTTAAGACCGTCCGGTCAGGTTCGTTTCGCTGGCCATTCTGGACCAGGACACGACAATCAATGCGACACAAACTCGCCACATCAGGGCCTGAGAACGCAGAATAATCCATGCAGAAGTCATTCTGACCGGTAGCTTAAGTACCCCGATCATCGAAAGACCCGGCCTTATCACTACTAAGTTACGCCCAACAGTCACGCCCTCAAAGAGCCGTTTTACCCTCGTGGTAGGCGAAAGGACACCATGAACCGTTCAACGCTTAACGGCGTCAAGACCGCGGTGCTGCTCGGCGCCCTCTGGGCGATCCTTCTCGGGATCGGGGGTCTGCTTGCCGCAGGGACAGGGAACTATATCTTCATCGTCATATTCGCCTTCATCGGGGTCGCCGGAACCGCATACTCGTACTGGAACTCCGACAAGCTCGCGATCCGGGCGATGAACGCACTGCCCGTCAGCGAAGCTGAGTTCCCCTGGTACCACCAGACAGTGCGGGAGCTCGCCGAGAAGGCGGACAAGCCGATGCCGCGCCTCTACATCGCGCCCACACCGTCCCCCAACGCTTTCGCGACGGGCAGGAACCCGAAGAACGCCGCTGTCTGCGTCACGGATGGGATCCTCGACCTCCTCGACAAGCGTGAGCTGAGGGCCGTCCTCGGACACGAGCTCATGCACGTCTACAACCGAGATATCCTCACGTCGTCGATCGCAGCTGGGCTGGCCGGCATCATCTCATCCGTCGCCCAGTTCTTTATGTTCTTCGGCATGCGGGGACGCAACAGCGGCAGCCCGATCGGGATTATTGGAGTCATCCTTATGGCGCTCCTTGCCCCGATCGCGGCGAGCGTCATCCAGCTCGCCGTGTCCCGGACACGGGAATACGATGCGGACCATAGTGGAGCAGGGCTGACAGAAGACCCTCTGGGACTCGCCTCGGCACTCAACAAGATCTCAGGCGGCACCGTCAGAGAGCCCATGCGGGAGACCCCTCAGATGGACACGGTCTCGCACATGATGATCGCCAACCCCTTCGCGGGGAAGGGGCGTGCGCTGTTCTCCACACACCCTCCGATGGAGGAGCGGATTCGGCGCCTGGAGGAGATGGCAGGCTACTGACAGGGCCGGCAGAGCCTTGCATACAGCAGTGGGTGGGGCCCAGTTCATCAAATTGAACTGGGCCCCACCCATTCCTCTGCCTCCCGGATCCCTGCAGCTGCTCAGCCGCAGGGATGAACGGCTTGACCGTTCCGGTCAGCGGTAGTTCTGGAACGAGAGCGCGAAGTCGAAGTCCTGCTCCTTGAGGAGCGCGATGACTGCCTGAAGGTCGTCACGGGACTTTGAGGTGACGCGCACTTCATCGCCCTGGATCTGCGTCTTGGTTGACTTCGGGCCCTCATCGCGGATCACCTTTGTGATCTTCTTGGCATTCTCCTGAGAGAGGCCCTCCTTGAGGGTGCCGACGAGGCGGTACTCCTTGCCCGACTGGATGGGCTCGCCCTCTCCGACATCAACGGACTTCAGGGAGACCCCGCGACGAACGAGCTTCGTCTGCAGCACGTCATAGACGGCGAGCACACGCTCTTCCGAGTTCGCCTTCATGGTGATCGTCTCACCCTTGAGCTCGACAGATGCGTCGACGCCCTTGAAGTCATAGCGCTGGTTGATCTCCTTCGCGGTCTGATTGACCGCGTTGTCGACCTCCTGCATGTCATACTTTGAAACAACGTCGAACGACGAGTCTGCCATGATCCACCCTTTCAAAAGCGGGAAAAGCACCTCTTAAATGAGAGGTCGCGCACTGGTACGCCTACCAGTTTGACACGATAGGGAGGAAACTTGGTAGTCTCCCATATGCACCCTTCGGGTGTGAGGCGGATTGACCGAGCGGCCAATGGTATCTGACTGTAAATCAGACGCGAGAGCTACGGGGGTTCGAATCCCTCATCCGCCACCGCACGACCAGTCGTGCAAAGTGCGTGAGTATCCTCACCGCTTCCAGGGTTCGATCAACTTGGTCGGCAATCGGAAGCGCTGATAAGCTTATGCGCGCCGCCCCGATAGCTCAGACGGCAGAGCGTCTCCATGGTAAGGAGAAGGTCCAGGGTTCAATTCCCTGTCGGGGCTCCACATTTTGCGGACAACAGCCCGTGGGATGTTGCGGCGGGGTAGCTCAGCTGGTCAGAGCGCACGACTCATAATCGTGAGGTCGCGGGTTCAAGCCCCGCCCCCGCTACAGGAAACAGAGAATGCGGAACCGCCGTATCTCGCAGAACGAAGTGAGGAAACCGTGGCATCTAAGTCTGCCGACGTTCGCCCCAAGATCACCCTCGCCTGCGAGGTGTGCAAGGAGCGCAACTACATCACGAAGAAGAACCGTCGTAACAATCCCGACCGTCTCGAGATGAAGAAGTACTGCGCACGTTGCAACGCTTCGACCACGCACCGCGAGACCCGCTAATAAGCGACTAAGTCTTGAACCCGCCCGGAACACCCGGGCGGGTTTTATGTTTCCCAGAACATGACAGGCACCGGGAAATCGTCGCTTCCGTACGTGCCATGGATGGCGAGCAGATCGGTCATGCAACGGCGTTGAATACTGGGAATCCTCGGATAGCGAGGGGATGGGATGAGGTTCCATTTTCGAGTAGTAATCCCGTCATTCAGTCCGAAATGTCCAGCTACCCGAATGTATTGTGCGTCACCTTCCATTTAAGATGGGGAGATGACCAGCGATAACGTGAATGGACAGGCCCCGAAGCCCCCGAAGCTCGACAAGAAGAAGTACGAGAAGGAGCTACGGCGCTTGCAGGCCGAGCTTGTTGCCATGCAGCAATGGGTGATTGAGACAGGTGAGCGGGTATGCCTGATCTTCGAAGGTCGAGATGCTGCAGGCAAGGGCTCGGCGATTGCTCGGATCACCCAGTACCTGAACCCCAGGCACGCGAAGGTTGTTGCTCTTCCTTCGCCGACGGAGCGGGAAAAGACGCAGTGGTACTTTCAGCGGTACACGGCCCATTTGCCGGCGGCCGGGGAGATCGTGATCTTTGACAGGTCCTGGTACAACCGCGCCGGCGTTGAGCGCGTCATGGGTTTCTGTGGCCCTGAGGAATACCATCGTTTCCTTCGGCAGGCACCCGACTTTGAGCGGATGCTGGTTGATGATGGGATCCGGATCATCAAGTACTGGTTCTCGGTCTCAGCTCAGGAGCAGGAGGCCAGGTTCCGGTCTCGGTCCGAGGATCCGATGAGACGGTGGAAGCTGTCTCCCATGGACGTTGAGTCAATCTCCCGGTGGGATGACTATTCACGTGCCAAGGACGCCATGTTTGCTGCCGCGGACACTCCCTGGGCCCGCTGGCACACGGTGGAGAGCGAAGATAAGAAGCGTTCCCGCATCAACGTCATCAACGACATTTTGAAGCAGATCCCGTGGCAACGGGTCGAGCCCGCCGAAGTTGAGATCCCGCACCGTCCGAGCGGTACAGATGATGGTTCACTCGACAGGCTGGACCGTGGGAAGTACGTGTATGTCGACGATGTGGCGGCCGCCCTCGAAAAGGATGCCTCGTAGGAGCCTCGCAGGGAGAGCCACTGGCTGACGGCGCCGGAGGCCCGTCGGCATTATTTCCGCTTGGCCCTATTCCTGCCGTTCGGCTGTGAGGAGGGTTTGGCCCGACTGGTCGAGAATCGTGATCTGGTTACCTTCGATGGTGTAGCTTGCGAAGGCGTTGATGACGTCCCCCATTGCTGATTCCTGATCCATGATCCCCTCGGGCTCTACGCATGCCATTTCTGTTTGCGCGAGTTCAGAGACGATTAGGCCCCCGTCATTTGCCATGTAGGTTCCGCTGAAGTGGTTGCAGCCCGCCGTGGCAGCCAGCCCGGTTTCGGTTTCGAACGCTACCCACATCTTCGTGTCGACGATAGGGGAGACGGTTCCACTATCGGTGGCATAGCTCGTAACGTTCCACGTGGTCCCAACAAGTTCTTGGCTCGCACGAACATAGGCAACAAGAGTGTCGCCAGAACCGTTATAGAAAGTTAGGCTCTCCTCGGACAGGTCAAATGTTTCAGCATTCGACAATGCCTCGTGGTACTCGGTTTCTTGCCGCATCGATTTCGCATCGCACATCATCTTCGTCAGAGCATGCGAGCCGGGGAAAGAAATACTAGTTCCGTCGGTCTCGTAGTCTCGCCAGTACCTGTTACATCCAGAGCCACCAGCAATGGATTTCGCACTGAAAGCTGCGGTGATCCGCTCATTATCCAAGTCCTCACCCGCAAGTGTTGTGGCAGTCCATGATGTTCCGGCTAGCTCCGCCATGTCTTCCCCCGAGGTGCTGGGATCATCATTCGAAGAGCCGCAGGACGCCAACATAAGCAGGAGGGCGAGAGCGCTCCCAACTGTCTGGAACCTCATGGCACCTACTTTCCTTCTGCTGTGACGCAAGCATACATCCGCCCCGCAGGATCTCTACAGCAAGCGGTGCGTGGTCCCATGGCGGGAAAATAACGGCCACGCTTTGTGTCTACCTTGTCCAGAATTGCCCGGTAAGTGCCCCACTGCTTCTCCCATTACAGTTGGAGTATGAGTGACTGGCCGGTGATGGATCGGGAGCAGCGGGACCTTGTTGATGAGTGGCTCCCCGGGGCGGAGGTCGTTGCCGACCTGTCGTGGGGGCTGGTCGATTCGACCGTTGTACGGGTCCGCCACGAGGACCGTGACCTTATCGTGAAAGCGGGCGGTCCCGATAACCACCATATTGCGCGTGAAATCAATGGACACCGCGACGGCATTGCTGTCCTTGCGCAGCGGGGCCTTGCCCCGCGACTGCTCCGTGCAAGTCCTTCTCACCGCATTCTCGTTACGGAGTACCTGCCGGGGGAGCTGGTGGATGAGGGGGAGATGGAGAGGGACCCGAACGTCCTGCGGCAAGCGGGTGCTGTTCTCGGGGTACTCCACGGACTGAAGAGCCAAACCGACGAAACGCTCGAGAGGAATCTGTTTCGGAAGGCGGTGAAGTGGCTGGATAAGCCGCACAGGATCCCGCCGGATGATTGCGAGCGGGTGCGCGAGGCCCTGGAAGCCTACGAGACCAGTCCGGTGACTGTCGTGCCAAACCATGGAGACTACAGCGGCAGAAACTGGATCCTTCACGAGGGGAGGCTTGCCGTCATTGACTTTGGTCGCTACGGATACCGACCAGCGCACCACGACTTTATCCGCATGTATTTCCGGCGCTGGCACGATAACCCAGACGAGATGAACGCGTTCCTTGAGGGCTACGGCAGTGACCTTCGTGAGAGTCTGGGAAGCACGTGGTGGAAACATGTTCTGAGAGAAGCTGTTGCAACGGCCTGCTGGGCACACAAAGTTGGAGACGAACCCTTTGAACAGACCGGCCTGCGGTTTATTGGCATTGCGCTCGCGGAACTTACAGACATGGACTTTTCCGAGAAATGAATGGGGAGCTTGACCAGTGTCCGTGAAGATGCCCGGCTAAGCTCCGAGTCTTGCTTACCTACTTTCGCCGTAGCGGAAAATTGCATCGAGAACACATGGGACACCACCGCTGTTCAGGTGGTTGGGCGACAAGTACGGGGCCCTGCCAAAATTACCTCGTGTCTGGTTCGTACTTGCTCGACCGCCGGTGGCGCTACACGACCACGGGAACGAGATCCCGAATTCCGGTGGGCGCAAGGCTCCGTACCAGGTGGATGGCATGAGAGACGGGCTGTAAATACCAAGTTAAAAGGGGATAAACAGCCAAGTGTGAGGAATAGTGGGGGACGCTACTCGCGTAGTCGAGTAGAACTTTTGTCCAAATGGTCGGTTGGAACTCGAGCTCTCAGACTTCCGAGAAAGCTTGTGCATGATCTAGCCGGCCGTGCTGAGACCGGCCTGAGCTATCTCGCGCTGCTGAGGGTCTCCCGTTTCAATCGCGTATAGGGCATATCCCAGCGGTGAAGCTGCCATGTACTCCGCACAGTGTTCCCTGATCCTCGACCAGACGGTGCCGCCGTGCTCGCGGTATCGATCGAGCATGACGTCAAAAGCTTCGGGTGCGGCGGAGGCATGGAAGAGCGAGAAGTCCCGAACGGGATCGCTAACCTCCGAGGTGGTCCAGTCAAGAACCGCGGTGATTCGATTGCCCTCCACGAGGGTGTGTGCCGCATAAATCTCGCCGTGGGTAAGCACAGAGAAATCCGGCCACAGCTCATCATCAGCCAACCAAGCATTCCACCTATCCATGAGGAATCCCGAGATGCTGAACTCCTGAGATACCCTATCGATCGTGCGCTGCCAATTCTCCCGCACATCTCGTGGGCTACGGACAGGAATTCCGATATCTGCGGCCCTCCTTGTGTCGATGGAATGAAGTTCGTAGAAGAGATCACCCATGTCCCGCGCGTACTCCACAGACGCCATGTCAACATAAAAAACGGGGTTCCCGTTTTCGTCTAGTGTCAGGCCTGGCTTACCCGGCAACAGCGGGTACGCAATCAGTTCTGGGGATTGGATCCGCCAATCGGGGACCGCAAACGACAGATGTGGGGAAACGAGCTCAAGAACTCTTGCTTCGATAGCAGCACCGTCGGCAAGGCCCTCCCTGCGTGGTACGCGCAGAACCCACTCCTCGCCGCCATAATCAGACCCAATGACCACGCGGTAGTCGAGCCCCATGTCATTGACCTTCAACGACTCAGGGTCGATATTCAGCCCGTGTTTCTGGGCAAGAGCAAGGAGATCGGCTGCCTCATTCATTCCACAACCCTGACGCAAACGAGGATGAAGAGCAAGAAGAGACCAAGGACCATCGGCAAGGCAAAGACGAGAGCGGTGAGAAAAGTGGGGAAGTAGTTTCGCGAGGGTAGTCACGAGTGGTGAACTCTGCGTCTGCCGATGAGTAGCCGGCGGGCCTAAGATGATCGCATGAGCTGTTCAATCATCGAACCGAACGAACCCGTCGACATCGGACCTTCTGTCCCCTCCACCAGGAGAACAGGAGAGTCGTCCTTCGCCGAACTGACCACCATCGGAACCGGTGGCCCCGTGGGGGGACTCGTGAAGGCAACGACCGAAGAAGAGATCGTCGATGCCGTCAGGGACGCTGACGAGAACGGAATCGATGTCCTTGTTCTCGGTGGTGGGTCCAACCTACTCGTGGGGGACAGTGGGTTTGCTGGTCGCACCGTCATCGATATGCGAAACGAGATCGAGCAGGTCCAGGTATCTGGATGTGGGGGAGCGATCCTTAAGGGAACCGCGGGAACCCCCTGGGACGAGTTCGTCAAGGTCGCGATCTCCCAGGGCTGGAACGGCATCGAAGCCCTCTCCGGAATCCCCGGCTCTCTCGGTGCCACTCCCGTTCAAAACGTTGGTGCCTACGGTCAGGAAGTCTCCGAAACGCTCTACTCCGTGCGCGTCTACGACCGCGAGAAGAAGAAGCGTACCGACCTTGCTCCCATTGAACTGGGGCTGTCCTACCGCAATTCGTACCTCAAGAAGTCCACTGCCGAATGGGGTGCAACGGGACGGTGGGTGGTCCTGTCGGTGACGTATCAGCTGGGGCTCGCAACCCGCTCAACCCCGATCGCCTACCAGCAGCTCGCCAATGCTCTAGGCGTTGAAGTAGGCGAGCGAGTACCCACGATAGATCTACGAGAAGCAGTTCTTGACCTCCGCAGGTCCAAGGGCATGGTCCTTGACGATGCTGACCGCGACACCTACTCTCTCGGCTCGTTCTTCACCAACCCCATCATTGACGAAGCGCTCATCCCCGTAAACGCCCCGAAGTACCCGTACGGGAGCCAGTTCAAGACCTCCGCTGCGTGGCTTATCGACAACGCCGGCTGCAAGAAGGGATTCGGTGCCGACCTGACAGAAGGCAGAGCCTCCCTGTCCGCCAAACACACCCTCGCCCTCACCAACAGGGGAGGTGCCACAACCGATGACATTCTGACCGTGGCACGGGAAGTGCGCTCGCGGGTGGAGGACGCTTACGGCATCATCCTCGTCAACGAGCCCTTTATCCTCGGGCAGACCCTGTAACGAGACCCGCCTGCCAGCAACAAACCCTACTGTTGGGACTACCTGGTCGAAACATGATGGCGCGGGCGAAAGACTAATACATCATTCGGGCTCAGAGTCCGGATAACCGAATGCGCTAAGAGTTAAGGCATGCTCCCCGCGCCAAGCTGAATTGTCAGCTCAGGACGTGGGGAGCATACCTCTGCGTACTCGGGGTGTTTGTTGTGGAATTGTCCCGTCGATCCAGGCAGGAGCGACGTTCCGATCTGAAGCGGAAAGCCTGCGGTCAGAGAACGTCGTGTTGCGCGGTCGATGTTGCCCCGGTGAGACAACTGGGAACTGCTCAGACGGTGACGTCCGGATGCGACTATGAGCCGCTACGGTTAGCGGGCTTAGGAGACTTCACTGAGTCTTTCTCCTTGGTGGGGAGGACCACCGAAAGCAGGGCAATGAGAAGGCCGGCGATTGGCAGGAGAATGAGGCCGGTGCGGATACTCGTGCTGTCGGCAATGAAGCCAATCAAGGGCGGAGTACCGAGGAAGCCGAGTCTCATGAGCCACGAGATCATCGTGATTCCCGTGCCCTCCTGGAGTCCTGGAAGCTTATCGGCGCGATCAAAGGCCGAGGGCACGATCGTGGCACAGCCATAGCCGGCTGCGGCGAAACCAATGAGAGTGCCGGGGACCGAGGGGAAAGCCAGAGCGAGCCCAGCGCCCACTGCGCCGACAAGGCCGCCGACGAAGGCGACGCGGCGGTTGCCCCAGCGGTCGACCTGACGGTCACCAAGGATACGGCCAATGAACTGACCGCCGACAAGCGAAATGTATCCGAAGGCCGCGATTGCCTCCGGTGTGTTGAGGAAGTCGGTCATGTACAGCGCTGCCCACGAGTTACCGATCTCCTCGATGATGGAGCCGGCAATCGAAATAAGGACCAGAGCGGCCAACATCCACACCACACGCGGTTTCACGACGCCAATGCTCGCCTTCATTTCCTCCGAATCGGCCACGTGCTCCTCGTCGGCGACAGGATCTCGCCCCGGTAGGGAGTTCGCCTGAGCAAAGAGACAGACGACTGAGAAGATCACTGCGACGATCCCCAAATGTAGGGGGAGTGGTAGGTCCAGTGCGATGGCGAGAGCCGACATGCCGCCACCGGTGACGGCACCAATTGACCAGATCGCATGGAAAGAACTAATGATTGATCTGCCGTAGGCCTGCTGGACAACCATGGCGTGAGCGTTTTGCCCAACATCAGAAACCGCATCGAGCCCACCCGCCAAGAAAAGCATGATTCCAAACAGGGCAACGCTGGGGGAGGACCCCGCAAGAACGAGTGCTATTGACGTGAGAATCATGCCGGTCGTTGCCACACGTGCGGATCCGAAGCGCCGCACAAGAGTCGCAGAAGCGAGCCCGGCGGCGATCGCTCCCACCGGGAAAAGAGCGATCGTGAATCCGTATGCCGAGTTACTCAGCTCGAACATGTCCTTGATTTCCGGGTAGCGCGGAAGGATATTCGCGAACAGAACGCCGTTCGTGAAGAACATGGCGGCAACCGCGATGCGAGCGCGGCGGATTTCAGTCATCGAAAATGGCACGTGTACGATCGTACAGATGTAATCGACTGTAGGAAATCGTTGCCGTTGTGTGGTTGGCAACCGGAGGGACAATGAGAACGAAGCACGCGAGGGATCCCGAGCGCAGGCAGAGAATCGTTAACTCTTGCCTGGATTCGATCGTTGAGCACGGTGTTGGCGGAACGTCTCATCGCAAGATCGCGGCCCTTGCAGATGTTCCCCTCGGTTCTATGACCTACTACTTCGACGGCATGGAAGAGCTGCTAAGAGAAGCCTTGGGGCTTTTCGTGGAAGAGCGTACGGCGGAACTAGGCCAGCTCATGGGTGATGTTGAGTCTGCTGAACAGCTCCGGGACCGTTATGTCTCCTACGTATCCGATGTGCTTCTCGACTCGCATCGCAATCTTGTTCTTACCCTCGAGCTCTACACCCTCGCGGCACGTAAACCTGACTTCCGGACGCTAACTGGTGGATGGATGGCTGAGACGCAGGAAGTTCTCGGCAGGTTCGTGGACGAGGAAACAGCCGTCCATCTCGATGCCCTTATTCAGGGGCTCTCACTCCACCGTGCGCTTGGTCAAGGCGGAATGGACCGGACATTTGTTGAGAGAGCGTTTGACCGTGTTATGGGGGTGTCGGCCTAAACCCTACGGCCTGCCGTGTTGTTCTTCAGAACCTTCGGCAGGTTCGGGTATGTGTGAGTATCCAATAGTGTGGGTGCCAACCGCGATGATCGGGACCCCCACACTCGATCCTGTGGAATCACACTTTTCAGGCGTTTGCGGTACTCGGTGAGGAAGTTTCTACCTTCGCGTAATCCGAACCATGACCTGGCCTGGATTTGTAACACCTCATTGCAACCACAACGAGGATCGCGAGAGTGACGAGCGCTGTTATGAGGCCGGCCGGCGTCGACTGGGTGAAGCCGAGAACCAGGTAGCCGAGGATCGAGGCGACGCTCGTAATAACCGCGTACGGCATCTGGGTGACGATGTGGTCGAATGAGTCGACCTGAGATCCAATCGAGGACATGATCGTCGTGTCCGACAGGGGAGAGGTGCGCTCACCGAAGACACAGCCCGCAAAGACGGTGCCGATGACGTGGATGGGGAACCAGGGATCGATGTTGACGACGACTTCTGCGTCGATCGGGATCGTCAGGACTATGGTGCCAAGGGTGGAGCCCATGGCGTAGGGCATAAATACGGAGACGACGAACAGGCCGAGGGGAAGGCGAGCAACGGAGAAGTTGTTGGTCTCGATGACAACGGCCAGATATGCGCCGACGCCCGTGCCCTTCATGACCTCAGCGGTCACGAGAGTAAGGTAGAGACGGACGGCGGACTGAAGGATGTTGAGGACACCAGTGCCGCCGCTCTTCGCAACGGCTCCGAGATTGACATGTTTCTAGAAGACCCGTCTGCTGACGAGTTCTCTAGTGCGGTGGCCGCGATGTTCAGGGCCACCGCACTATGAGTCAGATTCTGTGTGAATTCTTCTAGCGTAGAACTTGTTAGAGCTCGAATGCGAGAGCGTAGGCGTCGTTGACGGCGTCACCAACCTTGCGGGGTGCCACGCAGTCGCCAACGGTCAGGACCTGGGCGCCGAGTGACTCGCCAAGTTCCGTGGCCGGCTTGAGGCCAAAGGCGGTGACCACTGTATCGGCGTCGAGCTCGACGGTGCCCTCCGCGGTTTCGGCGGTAATGCCGTCGGTGCGGATTGCCTTGACGGTCGTGCCGGCCAGGATCTTGACGTCGTGCTGGTCGAGTACGCGCAGGAGGGAGGTGCGGTTGAGCATGAGCATGTCTCGAGCAACCTCGTCTGCCATCCCAACAATCGTGACTTCATGACCATCCTGTGCCAGTTCGAGGGCTGAGTCAGCACCGGACAGGCTGCCGCCGCAGACGATAACACGCTTTCCGATCTCGGCGCCCTTGTGGAAGGCAAGAACGTCAACGCCGTTCTCTGCTCCCTCGATCGAGGACGGAACGAACGGGTGTGAACCGGTGGCGACCACAATGACGTCGGAGCCTTCCAATTCCGGCCCGCCCGGCTTAACCTCGTGGTTGAGCTCGATCGTCACGTTCTCGATCATGGCAATCTGGCGTTCCCACCAACCGATCATCTTGAACAGCTCACGCTTGAACTCCGGTGTTGCTGCCGGCAGGAGTACGCCACCAACGCGTTCCTCCTTGTCGTACACCGTGACGGTGTGCCCGCGCAGACCCGCGACGCGAGCGAACTCGAGCCCAGCGGGACCGGCACCAATGACCGCGATATTCTTCGGGTTGTCGGTGGGAGTGATGATGCGTTCCGCCTCGTAGCCGACCTCGGGGTTGACCGCACAACCGATGGCCTTGCCGAAGAAGGCGTTGCCGGTGCAGAGCTGGTTGCAACGGATGCAGGGGCGGATGTCGTCGGCGCGACCCTCGCGCAGCTTGTTCACCAGATCGGGATCGGCAATGAGGCCGCGACCGATCACAATGAGGTCGGCCTCGCCACGCTCGAGGATCTTCTCACCGTTCGCGGGCGTAATATTGCTACACGCACCCACCGGAATCGTGGCGATGGACTTCACGCGAGCAGCTGCTGAGGTCATGCAGTCGTCACCCAGGTAGTAGGGCGGGAACACGTAGTCCATAGCCTCGTACGAGCCGTCGTCGCACAGGATCATGTCGAGGCCGCCGGCCTCGAGTGCGCCAATGAGGTGTTGTGTCTCCTTCCAGGTGCGGCCACCCTCGAAATGGTGGTCGACGGAGATACGGAACGAGGTCGTGACGCCCGGTGCGTTCGCCTTGATCGCCTGGAGGCATTCGACCGCGAAGCGGGCACGGTTCTCCGGGGAACCGCCGTACTGGTCGGTCCTGCGATTCCAAACCTCAGACATGAACTGGTCAATGAGATAACCGGTGTGGCCGTGAAGATCGATGACGTCGAAGCCGGCCTTGTAGGCGCGGCGTGCCGCCTTGCCCGTGCGCTTGACGATGATCTCAATCTCTTCCGTGGTCAGCGCGCGACACTTGCGGGAGGGATCGAAGAAGTACGTGTTGTCGGAGGAAGAAACGGGCTCCATGCCTATGTCGTCGTAATACTAGTTGTTGCGACCAAGACCCGCCGTCAGCTGAAGAGCTGCGAGACCACCCTCGGCGTGAACAGCATCGGCAATGCCCTTGAGGCCGGCTGTGTGTTCATCGGTGTCGGGGCGGGCAAGGCCCGGAGCGATCGGTTCGAGGTCGGACTGCAGAAAGGTCACTCCCGTGAGGATGAGGGCGGTTTCACCGCGTGCGCGAGCGCCGTAGTATGCAGCCTCGCGTGGAGTGGAGCGACCATCCTCAGTTCCCATCTCGGTACCCATGGGTGCGAGGATCACGCGATTCGGCAACGTAATGTTGCCAACCTCAATGGGTGAAAGAATCACATCGTATTGCACCGGTGATTCTTTTGTTAAGGTCATGTTTTCTCCTCGTTCCGGATCCGACTGAATCGACGATTAAATACACGACAATCTTCGCGAATCCAGCACTCCAGACTCCGGGACCTAGGTCATCAGAAGTGATGTATTCCCTTGTGATAAGCGAAATTCTCTGGAAGCAGAGTCATCCTAAGACCATCCGTTTTGCTCGTCTGTGGGACGTCGTTCGCACCTAGGACCACCGACCTAAGACTCGAAGGCAGGCCGCGTTTGCGTATGGAATGGGTAAGGAACCTTATTGGAAACAAGACTCGTCGGTGCGGCACATGGTTGGCAACTATTGCAATGCTGTGGTGGCTGGGCTGAAACGCGGACACGACAACGAGAGACCGTACTCAAAGAACGGGACGAGTGTTGCGACGGTGAGGCATGGTGGGCGACTCAGTCCGTGTTTCCCTGTTCGTCTTCGTCAGTTGCCAGCCAGTCCCTAACCTCTGCACGCCACTTCGACTTCGAGTGTTCGGAGGCGAGCGAGGAATTGATGGATGAGATCGCCATGTCAGCCAGCTGGCGATCGGTGGCACCCAGATCGCGTGCGATTCGGTACTGGTCAGTGAGCCGGGAAAGGAACAAGAGCGGGTCGTCCGCCGCAAGCGCGATCTGTGCACCCGACTCGAACAGGACCTGAAGGGGTACCGCGCTCTCGTCGGGGTAGACGCCGAGAGAAACGTTCGAGGCGGGGCACACCTCGAGGGCGATTCCGGCGTCGACGATGCGGGCAAGGAGGTCCGGGTCCTCTGCGGAGCGGACGCCGTGCCCGATTCGCGTGGGCTTCAGGTGGGCAACGACTTCGCGCAAGTGCTCGGGTCCCAGGAGCTCGCCACCGTGCGGCATAGCTGCCAATCCGCCCCGTCGGGCAATGTTGAACGCACCGGCCCACTCCGAGGTATTGCCGCGCCTCTCGTCGTTCGATAGTCCAAAGCCAATGACGTCGCCGGGCTGGTCGCCTGCGAAGGTTGTTGCGAGGCGCGCAAGTGTTCGTGCGTCGAGGGGGTGTTTCATTCGGGAGGCGGCCACAATAACGGCAACTTCGACTCCCGTGACACGACTCGTCGTGCGCGCCTCGTCCACAATGATCTCGAGGGCCGGGGTGAGCCCGCCAACGAATGGCGCATAGGAGGTCGGATCAACCTGGATCTCGAGCCGACGTGAGCCTTCTTGCGCATCGTCCTCCGCTGCTTCGCGGATAATCCGGCGCATCGCTTCCTCGCTAGAGACGACCTTACGGGCAGCGTCGTAGGAGCGCTGGAACCGGAACCAGCCACGCTGGTCAGCGGGGACGGAAAGGGCAACGTTATCGACAAGATTGGCGGGCAGTCGGATACCCTGCTGCTCTGCCATCTCGCGTAGCGTTGAAACCCGCATCGAACCGGTAAAGTGGAGATGCAGGTGCACCTTCGGTAGTTTGTCCAAGTCGCGCACAGACTCAATCTGCCAAAGGAACCGGTTCCGCGCAAACGCCCTCACCGCGCCCGACTGAAGAAAGTTAGGGACAATAGCCACATGAGCATGACTGATCAGGCCATTCGGGAAGCTCGCGAAGTTGAGCTGCTAACCGGCAACGATGCCGGCGATATGCTGAGCGCTGCGCTCGCAAACACCGGGATCGTCCGGTCGTGGAAGGTGCATTCCGTCCACCACCGTCCCGGCGCCGGAGTGACCGTAGGCTACACGGTCCAGATCGAAGGACCCGGAAACCCGCACGTTCTCGTCCCGGGCGGCAAGGTTGCCGACGAATACATCTGTGCCACCACCGGCAAGGTGTCCCAGCCGCCTTCCGACATCCTCGTCCGCATCGACGGCCCCGACGGAATTGTTGTTCACGTGTGGCGCCACCCCAACGACCCGGAACTCCCTGCCCTCAAGGTTGCCTGCGAATCGCGAGCCATGGGCAACCTGATTGGCCAGCGGGTCAAGCTTGAACTCCTCTCGTACCGGCCGACCCGCCGCGGCGTGCTCCGCGTGATCTACCCGGACCAGACGAAGGCCTACGCGAAGGTCGTCCGCCCCGCCCACGCACACTCGCTCGTAAAACGGCACCGGATGCTGGTTGACGCTGGGATCCCGGCACCCCGGGTCTTGCACGACACGCCCGAGGGTCTTGTTCTTATTTCCTCCGGTGAAGGCGAGCCGCTCGCCAATCTGCTGAGCCGGGGCATGGGGAAGAACACCGACAAGGTGCTCGGCAACCTCATTGGCCTGCTCGACAAGCTCCCAGAACAGGCGGCCACTTTGACGAGGCGTCCTGCCTGGTCCGAGCGTGCCGACCACTACGCCAATGCCGCCATCACCGTCCTCCCGCAGTACCGGACGAGGATTGAAATGCTGGCCTACGGTGTCAACTACCTCATGGCCAACTCCGACCCGGGTCCCGTTATCACCACCCACGGCGACTTCTACGAAGCAAACATCCTCATGGATTCTGAAAACAACAGCGTTTCCGCACTCATTGATGTCGACTCGCTGGGCCCCGGATATCGGGTGGATGACCTGGGCTGCTTGCTCGGGCACATCTCCGTCCTGCCGTACCTGGCGCCCCAGGCCTACCCTCATGTTCCCGCGGAGCTGGAACGGTGGGCGCAGATCTGCGAGGAGCAGGTTGATCCCACGGCCCTCATGGCACGCTGCGCCGGCGTAACCCTTTCTCTGATTGCCGGAGCCCGCCGCGAAGACGGCCGTGAGTGGTTGAGCGACGCCGAGGGCAGGCTTGCTGCCGCAGAACGGTGGCTTGCTCGCGGCTACGGCCACCTGGCCCGGCGCAACCGCATGACGGCCAGCGGCAAATAGTCCCGACAGATAGAGCTTCCCGGGGGAAAGCACGGGCGTGAGCCCTGCTCGGCAAAAGAGCCGGCACAGCGGGGCTCAGCCGCGCATGGGTGGTTGGAGCGAGTTCCACAAACTCCGGCGAGGGGAGGGCTAGTTTATTCCCTCGTCCGCGTAGCTCATCAGTGGGAGGTTGAAGAGCTCTGGGTAAGAAGCCCTCATCTGTTCCTCGATAAAGGGGCGGGCCGAGTTCACGAACGTGGCGGACAGGTGGTTCTCGTCCCGGAGAACGTAGACGTTGCCGACGGTTCCGTAGCATTCACTGTTGTCACACAGGTACTCTGACGTGTCGAACATGTCGATGGTGGGACGGTCCAGCGGGTAACCCTGCTCATCTATGGTGGCGCTGTAGAAGGCATCGCGGTCCTGGCCGCACTCCGTGTGCGCATCGCCGTTGGCTTCTTGAATACAGGAGAGCCACTCTTCGGTCTGTTCCGGGTTTTCGCGGAACAGGAAGACGGGGATCCCCATGTCGGTGATTCGATCGACGGCCTGAACCATGCCCTCCGATGTCATCTCGGGCTCGGTACCGAGCCTCGTAGTTCCCGTTGTAATGACAAGATCTGGTTGCCGCTGGGCGATTGTGGCCATGACGTTTTCATTCCACTCGACACAGCTCGGTGTCACCTGGATACCCGCCTCGTTGTCCTCCGGGTCGGTTGTCAGCAGGCAACCGGACTTTTCGTACAGCTCGAGATCCCACCCGTACTCCTCGGCTAGCTCGCCGATTGCGGCGGACCATTGGCCGGTGTGGGAAGACCCCGCCATGATCACCAACGGCCCGCTGTCAGCCACCGGGTGTTGGCAGGAGGTGGGGTCGGTGCCGTCCTTGCGCTGGATGCAGGGGGACTCGAGGTTAGCTTCGCGCTGCCACCCCACATCGACCTTAAGGATGTCTTTCTCCGGTGCCGGGGTGCGGCCCTCAATGACCATGTAGGCCGGAGCCATCATCGCACCGGCGCCCGGGTAGTCGGCGTTGACGAGGGATTCTTCGAACTCAATGACGGTGGCTTCGAGCTCCTCTTCGCTGAAGGCGAGGGCCCCGGAGGCGAGAATGAAGGAAGAAACGACAGCGGTTGTTCCTGTGGCCAGCGACCGGACCGGGTGAGGGAAGGCCAGCTTCCAGTTTGCGGCACCGTCTTCGAAGAACTTCTTACCCAGGTATCCGGCGACAAGCGAAAGTGCGAGCACGAAGACTGCGGTCTGCGTGTCGGCGCGCTCTTGATCGGTTGCTGCCAAGGTGTAAATAAGGATTGGCCAGTGCCACAGGTACAGCGAATACGAAATATCACCAATGCGCTGGAACGGCCACTTGCGAAGCATCCTGTCGGCGCCCCAGCGGGTGCGGGTTTTACCTGCCGTGAGAACGAGGCAGACGCCGAGGACGGGCCACAGGGCAGCGGGCCCGGGGAAGAGGGCCGCACCATCCAGCACGAATCCGCAGGAGACAATCAGTGCAATACCTACCCAGGACATGATTCCGCGGGTGGCCGGTCCAAGCTTGATGTTGCCGACAACCAGGCCGAGAACGCCGGGGAGGGTGAGTTCCCAGGCCCTGGAGAATGTCGAGAAATAGGCGGAGGCCTGGCTGGTCGCCGTGTCGTGTATTGCCCATCCGAACGAGGCGGCACTGACGATAAGGAGAACACCAATGAGGGTGCTCTTCTTCGTGAGACCGGCCTTGGTTGCGATGAACGCGACGAGCATGACGAGCAACGTCATGGCGACATGGAACTGGCCCTGAATAGAGGTAGACCAGATGTGTTGAAGCGGGGATGTTTGCGGTCCCGCAGCATCGTAGGTCAGCTGAGAATTAATGAGCTCCCAGTTCTCGTAAAAGAAAATACTTGCCTGCAACTCGGCGTAGAGCTGTGGCTGTTCAGACAGGGGAGTGAGGAAGATTCCGGCTACTCCAACTGCGACAAGGACGGGAAGGAGCGGGATGAAGAGGCGGCGGATCAGGCCGGAGAAACGCTTTGTAAGATCGATGCGCCACGTCTTGCCGGTGCGACGAAGGAGGCTTGGGATGGCAAGGAAACCGGTGATGGCGAGGAAGACATCGATGCCTCCCGAGACCTTGCCGGCTCCGATGATGTGGAAGAGGACGACAAGGAGGATTGCGAGTCCTCTAACGCCGTGCAGCTCCGGCCTGAATGAGCGAGAGTCGGAGAATGCACGGGTCGACGAGGCGGGTCTCTTCGGCACACATTAAGGGTACCGAAAGGAGCATGTGACTATCTGCCCCGGCCTTCGTTGACTGGCTCACTGAGCCGGTACCCCATGTTGCGGACAGTCGTGATCCACTCGTTGCCGATCTTGCGTCGCAGGTAGCGAATGTAGACGTCAACGACGTTCGAATTTGGGTCGAAATCGTAGCCCCAAACCCGATCGAGTAGCTGCTCGCGGGACAGCACCTGATCGGGGTGGTTCATGAACGCCTCGAGCAGAGAAAACTCGCGGGATGACAGGTCAATGATTCTGCCAGACAGAGTCACCTGGTGCTTGGGCAGGTCCATGACGAGCTCGCCCACCTGAAGCTGGGTGGTTGACTGGGTGGGGGCCTCGGAACGCAGGCGTAGGCGGACGCGGGCGAGAAGCTCCTCGAACCGGAATGGCTTCGCCATGTAGTCGTCTGCACCGGACTCGAGGCCCTGCACGGTGTCACCAACGGAGGACCGAGCGGTCAGAATGATAACGGGAGTGGCTACGCCCTGGCCGCGGAGCCTTTCGAGAACCTCGTAGCCGTTAATGTCGGGAAGGCCGATATCCAGAATGATGAGATCGTAGCCTCCGGATAGTCCGTGCATGACACCGTCCTCACCGGTGCTTGCCACGGTGGGCAGGTGGCCGGCGGACTTCAAGCCCTTCGAAACGAAGGACGAGATGCCGGCCTCGTCTTCAACGATCAGGATGTTGGCCATGGGGTCTCCTCGTGCGGAATAACAATGGTGAAGGTGGATCCCTTCCCGGGGGTAGATTCAAGGTCGATGCGGCCGCCGTGCGACTGAGCAATTGCGGCAACGATGGGCAGGCCCAGGCCGGCGCCCTCGACCGTCGTATCGGCGCGACCAAAACGCTCGAAGATCTTGGTCCGGCGCTCAGAACTGACGCCGATCCCGCGGTCGTGTACCCAGAGGCGCGCCTCGCGACCAACGGATATTCCAATGCCGATCATCGATCCCTTCGGGGAGAACTTCACGGCATTCGCAGCAAGCTGGACCATTGCCTGCGTCATGCGCTGATCGTCCATTTCAATAATGGACTCGATGCGGGACTCGTGCTGCCACGTATGTTCGGGACTGATTTGCTGAACCAGTTCGTAAATGTGATCAATAAACGGCCCAGCATCCACCGGATGGGTCTGAACAAAGTCGGGGCGCTCAGCCTTGGCGAGCATAACGAGGTCATCTGCGAGCCGGTGCATGCGGTCGAGCTCGTGAATCGAAAGATCGCGAACCGAGCTCACGTCTTCGGGATTGTCGGCATCCATGAGTTCAAGATGACCGCGGACAATTGTGATCGGGGTGCGAAGCTCGTGCCCAGCATCATCCAACAGTCGCATCTGGGAGTCGAAGCTGGCTTGGATACGGTCCAGCATCGTGTTGAAGGTGCGGGCCATGTCGGCCAGGTCATCGTTGGTGTCTACTTCGATGCGAGCATCCAGGTCAGTTTCCCTGATCTGCTCAGCTGTTTCTCGCAGCTCCCTGATGGGGCGCAGTAGCTCGCCCGCGATAAGCCAGGAGGCACCGAGAAGAATGGCGAGACAGATAACCGCGGCGATGAGATAGATCTGGAATGTGTCGACGAGCTGGGATAGTTCCGCATCGAAGTCGTAGGCAACGGCATAGGCGCCGGAGCCAAGATCTCCCAGGGTGATTGGCATCAGGGCGTAGCGGTACGTTGACGTTGCCGTGGCGACCGTGCGGACCTCACCCTCCTGTGACCCCTCGAGCGCTTCAACGCGAGCATCGAGAGTGTCCATGAGCTCGTCGTCGGCGATCATGTCGAGCCCACCCGGTTGTGTCCACGCGGGCCGAGACCCGACGTAACCAACCATGCCCTCCGATTCCTCGGGCACCCGGTGGCTCAGGACGTCCTGCAAGAGGTCGCTTAAGTTGTTGAAGTTATCGGACTCGTAAGCCTCTACCGCTTCCGTTGCGAACTCTTCGAGTGCAATCTGAAGCTGGTTATTGATCCGATCCTCGATCTGGTTCCGCTGAACCGTGAAAAAGGCAATACCGACAACTGTCAGGGTCATTGTTGTCAGAAGGAAAACGGTGGCCACGATACGCGTGCGCACCGACCAGCGGGGCTTCGGTAACCGCATGGACATCCTTCCTGTTCAGACAACATGTTGGGCGGGATTAGAAACTCTCCCTAGCCCTGATTATCAAGGAAAATTATGAGGGATAGATGAGAAACACCAATATTGCGGAGAAAAAGCACAATGTCGACAGATAACCGAGCGAGGGAGGAAGAAACGACTGCGGGCAGGGAAACGAACGAGACTGATGGAAGCAAGAGTTCGGGTAACGAAGAGCGGGCGGCACGTGCCGCCCGCTCTCGAATCTCGCGCCGGCACAAAATGACCGGGAAGAATTCATTTAACTAGTTGTTGAGTAGCTTCTGGATGCGCTGGACGCCCTCGAGAATATCCTCGTCCGCCATCGCGTACGACAGGCGGAGATAGCCGGAGGGACCGAAGGCCTCACCGGGAACAACAGCGACCTCGGCCTCTTCGAGGATGATCTCGGCAAGCTCGGAAGACGTGGTCGGGACGCGCCCGGCGATCTCTCGCCCAAGCACCTTCTCCACGGACGGGTAAGCGTAAAACGCACCCTGCGGGGTGGGGACCTCGAAGCCATCGACCTTGCGCAACTCGGCAACGATAAGCTGGCGGCGACGGTCAAAGGCCTCGCGGAACTCGGCAACGGAAGCCTGGTCGCCGGTGAGAGCCTGGAGGGCGGCTGCCTGGCTGACGTTTGCGACGTTCGAGGTCATATGAGACTGCATGTTCGTGGCGGCCTTAATGATGTCGGCAGGGCCGTACATCCAGCCAACCCGCCACCCCGTCATCGCGTATGTCTTGGCAACGCCGTTAAGAACAAGCGTCTGATTTGCGAGCTCGGGAACCTCGGCAAGAATGTACGAGTTCTCCAGGCCGTCGTAGGTCAGGTGCTCGTAGATCTCATCGGTAATGATCCAGACGCCGTGCTCGAGAGCCCACTCGCCAATCGCCTTCGTCTGCTCCTTTGAATAGAGAGCACCGGTTGGGTTCGAAGGCGAGCAGAACAGCAGAACCTTCGTTTTCTCCGTGCGGGCCGCTTCCAGCTGCTCGACGGTGACCTTGTATTCCTGGTCGGCTCCGGCGAACACCTCAACGGGAACGCCACCGGCTAGACGGATAGCCTCGGGGTAGGTGGTCCAGTACGGGGCGGGGAGAATAACCTCGTCGCCCTCGTCAAGGAGCGCGGCGAAAGACTCGAAGACGGCCTGCTTGCCACCATTCGTCACGATGATGTTGTTCGGGTCAACCTCAACACCGGAATCGCGGCGCGTCTTCTCCGCGATCGCCTGGCGAAGTGCCGGCTGTCCCTTCGCGGGGGAGTAGCGGTGATTCTTCGGGTCGCGAGCCGCGGTGATAGCGGCCTCGACAATATGATCGGGCGTGGGGAAGTCGGGCTCGCCGGCACCGAAGCCAATAACCGGGCGTCCGGCGGCCTTCAGGGCCTTGGCCTTAGCGTCGACGGCAAGGGTTGCAGATTCTTGAAGTGCGCCAAGCCGCGCGGATACGCGGCGCGCAGGTGTATTTGTACTCACCCGGTAATCTTTTCACGTCTTCCCCCGCATGTCTGCGCCCTATTACTCTATGGACACAGGTTTCTACCAGGATGGAACAATGACCACCAGAAAGGCGATGCCGGAGAGTGGTGAACGGCAGGCTCCGGGGTGTCGGAAGCTATCGACGCATGTTGGGGGATAGCTGGAACCTCTAGGGCCGGGTGAATTCTGCCGGCGGCGTCCACTGCGGCGTGACGAGGAGCTCCGCTCCCGCGCTGTCAGGGGTACTGCTATCGAACGATGCGCGATACTGTGGTCGATCGCGAGATCGCCGTACTCCATCACTAAGGAAGGTGCGGCCGAACGATGTCAGTGGGATGTAGCCCGTGATGCTCACCACCCTGGCGCCACCCGGTTCGACTTCGAGACTTCAGGGTATTAATGTTGGCAAAGGCGTGAGAACGTTCACTGGCTATTAACCGCTCGGGCGGGCATAATAGACAAGGCTTTCTCAGTCGTAGGGCAGTGGCGCAATTGGTAGCGCACCGGTCTCCAAAACCGGCGGTTGTGGGTTCGAGTCCCTCCTGCCCTGCCAGAGAAGGCGGTTCTTCGGAGCCGCTTTCTTTATCCCAACAAAGGAAGGACATGCGCGTGAGCGACGCATCAACCCAGGCCGGAGACGCCTCGCGCTCGCCCAAATCCGAGAAGAAGCTCGGTCTAGTGGCGCGCATCAAGCTGTTCTTCCGCCAGATCATTGGCGAGATGAAGAAGGTCGTCACCCCGACCCGTAAGGAACTGGGAACCCTGTTCGTCACGGTCATCGTGTTCGTGCTCATTATCATGGCTTTTGTAGGCCTGCTGGACGTTGTCTTTGCACGGCTAGCATTTTTGATCTTCGGCTAGGAAAGTAGGAAATCGTGTCGCAGGACGAGTCGATGAATTCCGAGGAGATCTCGGACGCTGTCGAGACCCCGGCGGAAGACGCTGCCACGGAAGCTCCTACTGAGGAGAATCAGGTCGAGGAAACTCAGGAGACCGCCGCTGAAGCGGACGAGACTGAGACCCCGGTCGAGGATCCGACCTCACCCGCCGCGATCCGTAAGCGCCTCAAGGGCCTTCCCGGCCGCTGGTACGTGCTCCACACGTACGCCGGTTACGAGAAGCGCGTCAAGCAGAACCTCGAGATCCGCACCAAGTCGATGAACATGGAGGAGTACATCTTCCAGGTCGAGGTGCCGATGGAAGAGGTCTTCGAGGTGAAGCGCGGCGAGCGCAAGCTCGTCACCCGCGTCCGCATGCCCGGATATGCCCTTGTTCGCATGAACATGGACAACGAGGCCTGGCGTACCGTGCAGGAAACTCAGGGCGTCACCGGCTTTGTCGGTAACGGCCGCGACCCGGTCGCTCTCACCGAGCCCGAGGTCATCAAAATGCTTACCCCGGTTGTTGAGGCCGAGGTTGCTCAGGAGCTCCGCTCTCAGGGCAAGCCCACGAAGGGCCAGCCCGCCGTTGTCTCCGTCGAGTTCGAGGTTGGCGAGAACGTCATCCTTACCACCGAGCCGTGGGTCGGTATGCCGGCCACGATCGATGCGGTCGACGCAGCAAACCAGCGCCTCACGGTGCTCATGACACTTGTCGGCCAGGAAACCCCGGTCGATCTGTCCTTCGGTCAGGTCAAGAAGGCCGACTAGAAGGAAACCAGGGCGGACCCCTCTGCCATTGGGTTCCGTCAACACTCAAGAAATAAGGATCATCATGCCTCCCAAGAAGAAGGTTGCTGGCCTGATCAAGCTCCAGATTCAGGCTGGCGCAGCTACCCCGGCACCGCCCATCGGTCCGGCTCTCGGTCAGCACGGCGTCAACATCATGGAGTTCTGCAAGGCCTACAACGCCGCGACAGAATCCCAGCGTGGAAACGTCATCCCTGTCGAGATCACCGTGTACGAGGACCGCTCGTTCACGTTCATCACGAAGACCCCGCCCGCAGCAGAGCTCATTAAGAAGGCTGCTGGCGTCAAGAAGGCTTCGGCCACCCCGCACACCGTCAAGGTCGGCAAGCTGACCAAGGACCAGGTGCGCGAAATCGCCGAGATGAAGATGCCCGACCTTAATGCCAATGACATTGAGGCAGCATCCGCCATCGTCGCAGGCACCGCCCGCTCCATGGGCATCACGGTCGAGTAATCGACAACCACAGAACTAGAAATCCGCAACCGCGGAATGTGGAAGGGCCTGCGCAGGTCCGCTAACCACAACTGCTAAGGAGAAAAGCAGCAATGGCAAAGCGCTCAAAGAACTACAAGAGGTCGGCGGAGAAGATCCACGCCGGCGAAGTTTACCACCCGAAGAAGGCCTTCGAGCTCGCCAAGGAGACGTCGACCGTTAAGTTCGACGCCACCGTCGAGGTCATGTTCCGTCTCGGCGTTGACCCCCGCAAGGCGGACCAGATGGTCCGCGGCACCGTCAACCTGCCCCACGGCACAGGTAAGACTGCCCGCGTTATCGTTTTCGCCACCGGCGAGCGTGCACAGCAGGCAATCGACGCTGGCGCTGACGAGGTCGGCGGCGACGAGCTTATCGAGAAGGTCGCAGCTGGCTGGACCGACTTCGACTCGGCTGTCGCAACCCCGGATCTCATGGGCAAGGTCGGCCGCCTCGGCCGCGTGCTCGGCCCCCGTGGCCTCATGCCCAACCCGAAGACCGGCACGGTCACGATGGACGTAGCGAAGGCTGTTAACGACATCAAGGGTGGACGCATCGAGTTCCGCGTCGACAAGCACGGCAACCTCGCCTTCATCGTCGGCAAGACCTCCTTCACCGCCGAGCAGCTCGTCGACAACTACGCAGCAGCTCAGGAGGAGATCCTTCGTCTCAAGCCGTCCTCCTCGAAGGGCCGCTACATTTCGAAGGCAACCGTCTCGACCACCATGGGCCCCGGCATCCCGCTTGATGCCACCAAGACCCGTGGACTGAACGAAGAGGACTGACCCTGGTCAGTTCACCAACGCCAGCCCCCGACCGTCAGGTCGGGGGCTGGCGTTTACCCGATTGGGGCATCGCCGGAATCCTCGCGTTGCTCTCGATTATCTGGTCAACCGTGGCCGCCTTAGCGGCCCCCGCCCTGTCCAACATTGGTGAATGGACGTACGTTGACTACGCCTACCGGATCTCGATCGGGGAACTGCCCGTCCAGGGCGACAATCTGAGCCCGTACACCCTTGAGACGTGGTCGTGTCGGGGCATGGATGGAGATATTCGCGGGGAGACCCCGCCACCGTGCGATGAGGTCACAGAGCGTCCCGTTACCGACTGGCCGCTCGAAGGCGAAAATTACAACACCTTCCACCCGCCCCTCTACTTCGCTTTCGCGGCCGGAGTCGGCAAGATAGCCGATACCGTGGGCATTGACTTCACCGACGGTGCGCGCTTCGCATCCGCACTGTTTGGTGCCGTGGGAGTAGCCGCACTTTATGGCGCCATTCGGTGCTGGGGCATTGGTAAGAGAAACAGTGCCGGAGCCACGCTCATTGCCATGAGCGTGCCAGCACTCGCACTGTCGTCCGTGATTGTTCACAACGATGCGGTGAGCATGATGGCGGGAGCCGCTGCTGTCTGGCTTGCGGCGAGAGTCGTTAAGCACGGCAACTACGGCTGGATACCGCCGTTCCTCATAGCGGCGGGAATATCGTTAACGAGAACAATGTCCGTCGTTGCGGTTCTCGCCGTGGGCGGACTAGCCATTCTTATGGGGCTGTTCCAGAAGGATCAGCGCGGCGCTCTCAAGCCCGGCTTTGCCATCGCACTTGGGACGATGCTGTCGTACGTGGCGTGGACCGTATTCCAGAATGGGCGTCGCCCCGAGGACTACGTTCCCTCAATCACCGGGTTATCGACCGATCCGTTCACTGCAGGGGACACCCTTGCTGTCATCAACACGATCGTGGGTGCGGGAGCCCCCTGGGGGCTCACGAGACCCTCCCGCGACTGGTACCTCGACCCGAGTCTCAACTCCTGGCTACTGGAGGGATGGAGCTGGCTGCTCTTTGCGGCCTTCCTGATCGTCGTTCCGGTCGGGATCTACTGCGCAATTAAGCGCACAGGAGCGCTCCGCTACCTGGGTATCCTCGTCGTCCTGCTCCCGATCCTCACCGGTCTCATCGTGCAGGCCCGCGAAATAGCTTCCGTGATCGCCTACTTCCGCGTCGTTCCCGGCCGATATGCGATCACGGCCGTGCCCCTCTACGTCGCTTTTATCGCGGCTCTGGCGCAGCAGAAAGACACTGTACGCTGGGTCCTTCCCGCGGCTGGTATGGCAGGCTATGCGGTGCTTCTCCTGTCCCCACTTCTGCCATAATTCGACATCAAATCGGACCCGTGGCAAGGCTGGCTGAGTCCTCGCGCACACTTCGGTCCATCCGCTTGGCAGATTGGGCCTGATCTCGTAATCTGGTATGTGCCGAAGACCGCCGGTCACCCGTGAGCCAGACGGGGTGAAATTCGTAAAGAAGCCAGCGCAGGTGAGTATAGAGCTTTCATGCCCCGTGCCGCCTGCACGGGGCATTTTTTATGAATTGTGGCCAGGCGGCACAAGTGGAAGGAGGCCCTATGGCAAGGCCGGATAAGAGCGAAGCAATCGCTGAACTTGCGGACCTGTTCCGTGAGTCGAGCGGTGCGCTCCTGACCGAGTACCGCGGTCTGACCGTTGAGCAGCTGAAGGACCTTCGGCGCGCAATGGGCGACAACGCCGAGTACAAGGTCGCGAAGAACACGCTCACGAAGATTGCCGCGAAGGAAGCCGGCGTTGAGGGCCTCGACGAAGAACTCGTTGGTCCCACCGCTATTGCCTTCGTCAAGGGCGACATCTCTGTCGTTGCTAAGGCGCTTCGTGACTTCGCTAAGGACAACGAAAAGCTTGTTATTAAGAACGGTGTTCTCGAAGGGGCAATCATCCCCGCAGAGGATGTCGCCAAGCTTGCGAACCTCGAGTCGCGCGAAGTACTGCTCGCCAAGGCTGCAGGTGCCCTCAAGGCATCGCTGTTCAAGGCTGCTTACGTTCTCCAGGCGCCGGTCACCAAGACCGTGCGCACCGTCGATGCCCTGCGCGAGAAGCAGGAATCCGCTGCCTAAGTTGGCGGCATAAACACAATCTGCTCGCGTAGCAGGAAGGAAGGAAGGCTAGCATGGCTAAGCTCACCCCCGAAGAGCTCATTGAGGCTTTCAAGGAGCTCACCCTCGTAGAGCTCAACGACTTCGTCAAGAAGTTCGAAGAGGAATTTGAAGTTACCGCTGCTGCTCCGGTTGCTGCTGTTGCAGCCGGTGGCGCTCCCGCCGCTGGTGGCGAGGCTGCTGCTGAGGAAGAGAAGTCGGACTTCGACGTCATCCTCGCAGAGATCGGCGACAAGAAGGTCCAGGTCATTAAGGAGGTCCGTGCACTCACGTCGCTCGGCCTCAAGGAAGCCAAGGACCTCGTTGACTCCGCTCCCAAGGCTGTCCTTGAGGGTGTCGACAAGGAGGCCGCTGACAAGGCCAAGGAGGCCCTCGAGGCCGCTGGCGCCAAGGTTGAGCTCAAGTAACTTGTTGACTCATTGAGTCACACTTGAAAGTGCCGGGAAAGGTAATCCTTCCCCGGCACTTTTGTGTGGGTCGTGGAGACGAGTATTTGGGTTGTGGAGATGGGCTCGTGGAGTGTGCTGACTACTTGGTGTCGGCCAGTGCGAGCCGAAGCCTGCCGTCTTTCCCTGCGAGGACTTGTTCGGCCATTGCGGGGCTGATGGAATGGGTGAGCATTGTGGCTGCGACCTTGACTCGCCACTGTGCTACCACGAGTGTCTCCAGCGCAGTTTCCTCGCTAGCTCCGGTGATGCGAGTGACGAGGTTGATTGCGCGTTCACGCAGCTTCTCGTTGGTCGGGGAGACATCGACCATGAGATTGCCGTATGTCTTTCCCAGCTTGACCATGGTGGCGGTGGTCAGAATGTTGAGCACGCGCTTTTGCGCTGAACCAGCCTTGAGCCTGGTTGATCCCGCGAGGACTTCCGGGCCGACGGGAACCTCGATGGGAATATCGACCAGGGAGCCCAGCTTGGAGCCGTCGTTGTTGGAGATGCCAACAGTCGTGGCTCCGGCCCGCTGTGCGGCCTGGACCGCACCCAGAACGTAGGGCGTGCGCCCCGACGCTGTGATGCCGACGACGACGTCACGATTGGTGATTGAATGGGCGAGGAGATCTTGCGCCCCTGCGTCGGCGTCGTCCTCGGCCCCCTCAATGGCAGTGCGCAGGGCATCATCGCCCCCGGCAATAATTCCGATGATGTCATCGGGGTGGGAGGAAAAAGTTGGTGGGCATTCAGACGCGTCGAGAACCCCGAGCCGTCCGGACGTTCCTGAACCGATGTAGATGAGCCGACCGCCCGACGTCATCCCCGTGACAATTGCGTCGATTGCCTGGCCGATCGCAGGTATTGCCTTGTCGATTGCGAGCGTGACAAGCGATTCGGCCCCATTCATCGCCGTGGCGATCTCCGTGGGCGATAAGGTGTCCAGGTTCGAGTAGGCGGGGTCGATGGTCTCGGTAGTCCGTGTGTGAGCTCGCAATGAATGGTCGGTCATCATGTCTCCGTTCTTGTTGATTGGGAGCCGGCCCTTTATCGTTGTAGGTAACTGACCAAAATGAAGTGTATTACGAAAGTATCTTACATGTTACGTGTTTGGTCCAGGATTATTGCTCGATACCAAAAAGATTTGAGGAACGAAATGGCGACGACAGTGCGGTCTGCGCTCGAAAGCGTGGATGAGTGGAGCGACGAAAAGCTCGTAGGGCAACTGTTTTGCGTGGCGAGCGGCAGGCATGCCGCGCAGAATGTCATGGGGTTTGGCTCCGCTGACGGGGCGAGTGCCGAGGAACTCCATGCGGAGCTGCGGGACATGATCGATCAGTACAAACTTGGTGCGGTTATTTACTTCCCACCCGGTGGGGACCATGAGCCCGTCGAAAACATTCGCACCACCATGCTCGACCTGCAGACGGCAGCCGATGTGCCGCTACTGATTTCGACCGACCAGGAAAATGGCACCGTCGCTCGCGTGCGGGTGGGTGCGGTTCACATGCCCGGGGCAATGGCCCTCGTGGCAACCGGGGACCGCGACCTCTGCGCAGAGGTGGGGAGGGTGACTGCGGAGCAATTGAGGGCGGTGGGTATTCATCAGAACCTCGCACCCGTGGCCGACGTGATGATGGTGGCAGATAATCCCGGCGTGAATATTCGGACCACTGGGTCCGATCCGCGTGTTTCGGCGGAATATGTGTCGACCTTCGTAAAAGCCCAAGGGGCGAACGGACTTGCGTCAACCCTCAAGCACTTTCCCGGCTACGGGAGCGCGCGGGTGGATGCGCACTTTGATCTTCCGTCGATTCCCGTATCCCGAGAAGAGTGGGACAGGACCGAACGGATGCCGTTTGAAGCGGCAATCCGCTCGGGTGCCGAGGCGGTCATGCTCGGCCACGTGATCTTTCCCGCCCTTGACCCGGATAACGCTGCGACATTCTCGAAGCCGATTGTGCAGGGGGTGCTGCGCGAGGATCTGGGCTTTGATGGCGTTATCGTGACCGATGCCATGGACATGGGTGGCGCGGCCAGACCGGAAGGCCCCGCCGAGGCATGCGTGTCGGCGCTCCTGGCGGGAGTCGATCAGGTCCTCATGCCGAGTGATCTACACAGCGCATACGCCGCGGTGCTGGACGCGGTACGTAATGGGAGGCTCGATCGTGAGCGCCTGCGCGAGTCCGCTCGGCGGATCCTCCGCTTGAAACTCAAGGTGGGACTCGACGACAGTGACATTCCCGGCCTTGATGTCTTTTCGTCCGAACGTCACAAAGAAATCGCGGAGCGAGTTGCTCGAGCATCGCTCACCGTTCGTGATGCCGAGGTCTTTTTCCCACTCGAGCAGCCGGCGTCGGTGCTCATCGCACACCCGGGCATTGATCCGCAAAAACGCGGGGTGAACCCCGGTGAGGTCCTGAAGGGCATGCTGGAAGGTGCTGGACACGATGTGCGGGAGGTGCTGTGGGGCGGTAGTGAAGCCGAGGGAGGACCGTGGAGCAACCCCGATCTCAATGTCAGCCAGGCGGTGCTCATTCTTCGTGATGCGTGGAAGGATGGCGTCGACGTTGCCGGGGTGATTGACGGGCTTGTCGGTGCGGGAATTAGCGTGACAGTGGTTGCCATCCGCTCTCCGCACGATGGGGTCGCGGTGCCCTCGGGTGTGCCTCTCCTGTACACCTACGGGGACAACGGCAGTGCGGTTCGGGCCGCGGGGCGGGTGCTTGTCGGTGATGAGGTCCCGACCGGCAGATGTCCGATGCCGGTGCCGTCGACTGGGAGCCGGACGCAATCGTGAGGGTGCTGACGGGCCTCGAACGCCTCCTTGCCGATCCGACTCTGGTGCCGGGAGAGCGCTGGGCGCTCCTGACGAATGACACGGCGGTGACCGCCGACCTTGTGAGTGCAAAGAATGCGCTGAATGGGACGGGACAACTCCGTGCCCTTCTCGCGCCCGAGCACGGCTTGCATGGAACGGCGCAGGCAGGCTTCACGGAACAGGATGCGACAGATTCTGCAACGGGCCTGCCCATCATCGATGTGTACGCCGCCGAGAGCTCGGATATTGCCAACGCTCTCCGTGAGATGCGTGTGGATGCTGTCATTGCCGATATTCAGGATGTGGGGACGCGGTACTACACCTATGCCGCGACCGTCATCGATGTCATGACCGCGTCTATCCAGGCCGGAATCCCCTTCTATGTCCTCGATCGCCCCAACCCGCTCAACGGGGTGACGAGAGAAGGTCCGGGCCTCGAGCCGGACTTTGCCAGCCTTGTGGGCAGGTTGGATGTCCCGATTCGGCACGGACTGACCCTCGGTGAGCTCGCCCAGCACGCTGCGCGGAGCGCCGGGATTCAATTGCCGTCGGTTATTCGGATGGAGGGGTGGGGCCGGTCCATGACGTGGGCGGACACCGGGCTGCCGTGGGTGATGCCTTCCCCGAATCTCCCCACGACGGATACGGCGCTCGTGTACCCCGGCACTGCTCTCTTCGAGGGCACCACCCTGTCCGAGGGGCGTGGGACGACCCGACCATTCGAGATCGTGGGGGCGCCGTGGCTCACGGCGAGCTACGCCGCCTCCCTCAACGCCCTTGGCTTGCCGGGAGTGGCGTTTCGCGAGGCACGGTTTGTTCCCACATTCTCGAAGCACCGCGGTGAGGTGTGCGTCGGGGTCCAGGTCCACGTGCTTGATCCAGGTCTCTTTGAGCCGGTTCGCACCGGCGTTGAGATGCTCATGCTGGCCGCGAACCTAGGGGAGGGGTTTGGGTGGCTGACGCCGCCCGATATCGGTCTTGGGGCACAGCACTTCATTGACAAGTTGTGGGGGGCATCGTCTCTTCGGGAGGCCATCCCGGGTGCCCGCCAAGTGTCGGACGTCATGGCACCCATTACTCGGGGAAACATGGGCGAACTCCTGTACTGAAGAGTTCTTCCATGCTCGTCTAAAACCGACTTTGTAAGTAAATAACATTTCTGCTTGATTATTCGAAGGTAATAAACCTACCATTTGAGTGGGCGCTCGGACGCTTGTGGCCGAACAAAGAAGTTCGAAAGGAAAATTATGTCATCACGACGAAATACTCTTCGACGGTTTGCCGCCGTTGCTGCGGTAGCAATGATCGGGTTGGTTGGTGCCTGTGGAGACACGGGTAACGATACTGGCGACTCGACCAATGGTGAGGTTAAGGATGGCCCCACCCTGACCGTGTGGGCAGGATCGAATATCCCGATCGTTGCCAACTTCAACCCGTATTCCCCGACGGCTCTACATGGTGCACTCGGTGGGGTTTACGAGCCGCTCTTCCTGTACAACAAGATCCAGGACGTGGACCCGATCCCCCTTCTGGGTGAGGAAGCTACCTGGAATGACGATGGTACAGAGCTGGAAATCAGCCTCCGCGAGGGAGTGAAGTGGAACGATGGCGAGGACTTCACCGCCGACGATGTTGTTTACTCCTTCACCAATGATGCGGTGCAGCTGGACTTCATTGAGTCCGTGGAAGCAGTCGATGGAAACACGGTGAAGTTCACCTTCACAATCCCGTCTTTCCGAAACGAATATTCGCTTCTTGGTGCCACCTACATCGTTCCTGAGCACGTCTACAGCGACCTGGACGACCTCGTCACCTTCGCTAACGATGACGCACCCGTCGGTACCGGCCCGTTCATGGTCGATTCGGCGACCGATGCTGGATACACGATGGTGGCAAACGAGAACTACTGGGACACGGAGCGTCCGTCCATCGACCGAGTACAGTACCTCGGTATTGATGGCGCAGCTTCTGCCGAATCTCTGCTGAAGTCGAAGGAACTCGACTACACGACCATGTTCGCCCCGCAGCCCGACTCCATCATCAATGCGGCCGACCTGGGCTACCTAAACGTGACCTCCCCGAACCCCACCGTGGGCCTCATTTGCTCGAACGCGGAGCTTGGCTGTCAGGGCATGCAAACCGATAAGGCCGTGCGTCAGGCACTGAGCGTCGCGATCGATCGCGGTGAAATCAACGAAAAGGCATACTACAACCTCGCTCAGTTGGGTTCGCCGGCCTTCGTCCAGCCTGGACGTGATGACGCCTGGGTAGCCGATGGTATCGATACTCTCAACCCGGAGGATGCTCAGCCGGAGGAGGCCAAGAGGATCCTGGAAGAAGCTGGGTACACGATGGGCTCGGACGGCTATTTCGAAAAGGACGGTCAGAGACTGTCGATCAAGATCGAAACCGTTGAGGGCTGGTCTGACCAGAACGCCGCTGCCGACCTCATGACCGCGCAAGCGAAAGATGCCGGTATCGAACTCATCAACAATACGATCACGCAGGACCAGTACTCCGATCGACGGATGACCGGTGACTACGAGATCTTCCTCGGTGCGCTCTTCGGAACCCCGACCTCGGATCCGTTCCAGATCTACCGCAACTCCTTTACAACGGAGTTCACGCAGCCGGTTGGAACTCAGCTTGAGCCGACCCAGACGAACTATTCACGCTACTCGAATCCCGAGGTTGACGCGGCGATTACTGCCGCCGCAGCCACGAATGATGAAGAGGAGCTGAAGGAGCTCTACGCCGAGGTGCAGCGTCACATCGTCGAAGACGTGCCGTACCTGTCGCTGTTCCACGCTGGTTCGCAGACTTTCTACAACCAGACGAACTTCACGGGATGGCCGAGTGAAGACGACCTGTACGTCTTCCCCGCTTCTTGGGATGGCGCATCTGCCGCCTACGTACTCTCCTCGCTGGAGTACGCCGAGTAGTTGATAGAGGTGGGTGGGGTGTGCGTAGGTGCTCCCCACCCACCTCTCTGATGTGAAGGAGCTGCGCCGCATGAATTACTATCTCAGGCGCCTTACTTTCTACGTTGTCACGCTGTGGGCAGCCGTATCGCTGAACTTTCTGCTGCCCAGGCTTATGCCCGGTGACCCTCGCACGATCTTCATGGACAAGATCATGCGCCGTGGTGGCGAGATTACCCCGGCGATGCGCCGGTCGATCGATACGATCTTCGGTGCAGACGACTCGTCCATGCTCGATCAATACGTCGAGTACTGGGGCAACATTTTCCGGGGAGACCTCGGTGTCTCGTCTTCGATGTTTCCCGCCAAGGTGACTGACCTGATCGGCTCGGCTCTGCCATGGACGCTGGGGCTCGTTGGGCTCACGACCATCATCTCCTTCATTATGGGCGTGGCTATTGGCGCCTTTGCCGGATGGAAGCGCGGAAGCGCAGCTGACGCGCTCATCCCCGCCATGACACTCCTGCAGTCGCTTCCTTATTTCTGGCTCGCCCTCATTTTTGTAGCCGTATTCTCTGTCTCGCTCGGATGGTTCCCCATTATCGGAGGCTATTCCCTGCGGGAGTTCTATGCCGGGCCAGAGTTATCCTGGGGCTTCATTTCTTCCGTGATTTATCACGGCATACTCCCCGCCATCACCATCATCGTTGCCTCCGTTGGTGGATACGTGCTGAGCATGCGCAACATGATGGTGTCGGTCATGTCAGAGGACTACGTGACCACAGCCGAGGCCAAGGGCCTGCGGAAGTCGCGCATCTTCTTCTGGTACGCGGGACGAAACGCAGTGCTGCCATCGCTGGCTGGCTTCGGGATCACGCTGGGCTTCGTGGTTGCCGGCTCGATCGTAATGGAGCAGGTGTTCTCCTATCCGGGGATCGGAAAACTCCTCATCACGGCGGTCCAAGACAAGGACTTCGCTCTCATGCAGGGTGTCTTCCTCGTCATCACCGTGACCGTCCTGCTCGCCAATTTCATCATGGATCTTGTCTATGGATTCGTCGACCCGAGGACTCGTAGCAATGTCTAACTCTCATGAAGAACACCTCCCAAACGCTCCGCTCGATCTGACCACCCAAGAAACGGTGGATGAGCGGATGGAGGGGATCCGCACGGAAGCAACTGTTGCTCCCCGCAAGCGCAGGCGTCGGATTGACGTGAAGCTCGGCATTGGTATCGTCCTGACCCTGATCGTGGTCGTCTTTGCCATCATCGGGCCGGGCCTCACCCAGGACCCGCGCAACTACGATAACCCCGTCACCTCACCGCCATCGGCAGAAAACCCCCTCGGCACGAACAACCTTGGTGCTGATCTCTTGGCTCAGCTTGCCGAGGGCGCTGCCGGTTCCCTCATGGTGGGTGCGACAGCCGGCCTCATCGCTGTGATCTGCTCCCTCTTCTTCGGTATCGTCGCGGGCTACCGTGGCGGGATCGTCGACGAGATCCTGTCTCTTGCCACCAACATCATGCTGGTGATTCCGGGCCTGCCGCTCGTTGTCGTCATCGCAACCTACCTCGAGACCCGCTCCATGTGGATGATTGCCGTTGTCCTCGGCTTCACCTCGTGGGCAGGCTCAGCGGTTGTCCTGAGATTCCAGGCAAAGTCATTGCGGAGCCGAGACTATGTGGCGGCGGCGAAGACATCGGGAGAGTCAACGTTCCGGATTATTCTCGTGGAGATCCTCCCCAACCTGCTCCCGCTCTTGTCGTCGATGTTCCTCTCGGCAGTGGTCCTCGCTGTTCTTTCCGAGGCGGGTCTTTCCTATCTGGGACTGGGCCCCTCCGGTGCGATCACGTGGGGCACCATACTGAATGATGCCTCCACCCAAAGTGCATTCCATCAGGGTGCCTGGTGGTGGTTTGTGCCGCCAGGGCTGCTGATCGCGATGCTGGGGTGCGGCCTGTCCCTCATCAACTTTGCGATCGATGAAACTATCAACCCGAAGCTCAAACTTGCACCGGAGGCCGTGCGGCAAGTCCGCAAGGCCAAGAAGCAGGCACGACGCACACGAAAGGCGCAAAAACGATGAGTACGCTACCGCTCACGACGGCTGATCACGAAGAATACCTGCGCACTCACACCCCGGTCCTGTCGGCGTCGAGTATTTCCGTTACCTATCACGTGCAACCACCGGTTCGGGCCGTGCAGAATGTCGATCTCGTTCTCAATCGAGGTGAGATCCTGGGCCTTGCCGGGGAGTCCGGATGCGGAAAGTCCACCTTGGCCTACGGTATCAACCGGCTGCTGAAGCCCCCCGCCACCCTGACAAGCGGTGACGTCACGTTCCACGATCGGGATGGAACCGATATTGCCGTGACGCAGCTCGATGGTGATGATCTGCGCGCTTTCCGGTGGAACAAAATATCCATGGTATTTCAGGGTGCAATGAACGCCCTCAACCCGGTGCTATCGGTGCGCGCCCAGCTCCACGATGTCTTTAAGACGCATCGGCCGAACATGTCGAAGAAGGCGAAGGAAGAAGCGTCCAGG
Source organism: Flaviflexus sp. (assembly GCF_052087705.1). Lineage (NCBI taxonomy): Bacteria > Bacillati > Actinomycetota > Actinomycetes > Actinomycetales > Actinomycetaceae > Flaviflexus > Flaviflexus sp. Next base: position 130,163 of record NZ_JBQCYC010000002.1, read on the forward strand.
AAGCTCCTGGAAATCGTTGGGGTGGACCCCGAGAGAATCAACGCGTTCGCCCACGAACTATCTGGCGGTATGAGGCAGCGCGTCATGATCGCCATGGCGCTCGCCCTCAATCCCCAGGTCATGATCATGGATGAGCCGACGACGGCCCTCGATGTTGTCGTTCAACGTGAGATTCTCCGAGAGATCATGAAACTGCGCGAGCAGCTCGATTTCGCGGTCATTTTTATCACCCATGATCTACCACTCCTCCTCGAGATTTCGGACAGGATCGCGATCATGAGGGAGGGCAGAATCGTGGAACTCAACACCGCACAAAGCATCTACGAGAATCCACAACACGAGTACACGAAGAAGCTCCTCGGTTCCTTCCCCGCACTCTTCGGGGACGAAGGTGCGTTTGTCCGGGGGCAGAGCGAGGAGGTAGGTCGATGAGTCTCATTGTTGACAATGTGTCGAAAGAATTCCGGATCCGGAAGGGCCTGAAATCCTCGAAGCTACGTGCCGTGAACAACGTGTCGCTCACGCTGGAACCGGGGAAGACGATTGCAATCGTCGGAGAGTCTGGTTCGGGAAAGTCGACAATCGCGAAGATGATCATGCGGCTCGAACAACCTACCGAGGGTTCCATTACCGTCGAGGGCCTGCATTCGGATGTCCGGGGATCCCAGAGCCGTGACTATCTCAAGCTCGTTCAAATGGTCTACCAGGATCCGTTTGCCTCCCTAAACCCCTTCCACACGATTGCTCACCACATCGGTCGGCCACTCAAGATCCACGGTCGCGCACGGTCGAAGGACGAAGTAGCGGAGCAGGTGAATGAGCTCCTCTCACGTGTGAACCTCACACCCCCGGAAACCTATGCGCACCGTAAACCCCACGAGCTATCGGGTGGTCAACGCCAGCGCGTGGTTATCGCCCGCGCGCTTGCCCCCGGTGCGAAGTACCTGGTGGCGGACGAGCCGGTCTCCATGCTCGACGTGTCGATTCGGCTCTCCGTACTGAACCTGCTGGCACGGCTCCAGAGGGAGGACAATCTCGGGGTTCTCTACATCACCCACGATCTTGCGACGGCACGGCACTTCTCCGATGAAATCATCGTCCTCTATCGCGGAAACATCGTCGAGCAGGGGCCATCCGACGAGGTCATCCTCAATCCGCAACACGACTACACGAAGAAGCTGCTCGCCGCGGCGCCATCTCCTGCCAACTACGGTAAGCTCCGGGCAAGTGTCCGAGAAGAACTGGCTCGGTCTGGCTCGGACTCCGCCCTGGACACGGTGGAAACACTCGTAGAGGAGCAATGAACATGACCGCAGCACCACTCAGCGCCGTCATCCGGAGGAAGCTTCCCGATCTGCAGCCTGCGATGAGACGAGTCGGGGAGATCATCGTTGCCGATCCTTCGCGGGTTTCGACCATGTCAATCGGATCGCTTGCTGTGGAAGCCAAAACCTCGGAGACAACGGTCGTGAGGTTCTGCCGAGAGGTAGGGGTTGCGGGATATTCGGAACTGCGGATCGGACTCGCCCACGAGGCAGGTGCCCGGAGCCAAGCGGAAGAAGTCTACAGCGATACGGGTGATATTCTCCCCAGCGATAGCCTGAATTCTGTCGTCAAGAAGATTGCGTACGCGGACCTGAAGTCCGTCGAGGACACGTCCCGGATGCTCTCCCTGAGCGATCTCTCGGCCGTCGTCGCCGATGTCGTAGCGGCCGAGCGCATCCAGGTCTTCGGCGTTGGCGCCTCGGGTCTCGTTGCGCTGGATTTCGAGCAGAAGCTGGAACGAATCGGGCTGGTGACAGACTGCTCGATCGACCCCCACCGTGCCATCACGATTGCCGCACTCGCGACAGACAAGACCGTCACATTCGGGTTCTCTCACAGCGGGTCAACGGTCGATACGTTGGAGGCACTACGGATTGCAGGGGCCAATGGTGCGACAACTGTGGGCGTAACCAATTCGCCAGATTCCCCGCTGGCGAAGATGGCCGACAAGACGCTCCTGACCGCGGCCCGTGAAACCACATTCCGGTCGGGGGCCACCGGTTCCAGACTCGCCCAGCTCATGATTGTGGACTGCCTCTTCGTTGCGATTGCGCAGCAGACCTTTGAAGCGTCCATTAGGGCCCTGGAGGTTACCAGGGCCGCCATCGAGGATTCCCGATCCAGAAGGCATTACAAGCCATGAGGATGATCGGCATAGTTCGCGAGAGTGAAGGGCGAACGAGTGTGACGGGATGTGCGGGGTTACGAGATTGAGTGCAGAGCTGGACGATGGTCTTGTCCTCGGCATAGACGGCGGGGGTACGCGCTCACGGGTACGGATTGAGCGGGCCGACGGCAGCGTTGTGTCAACGGAATTCGGTGGGGGAGTCAACCCGAACTCCGGCTCCGATCCGTATAGGTCTCTCACCGATGTTTTCAGCCGTGCCCTCGACAAGATCACCGAGGGCGACCGAGCTCGTATTCGAGCTGGAGTCGCGGGTCTCGCAGGCTTTCTCAGTGGCCCGGATGCCATGACGCAGGCCACCGTTGATGCGTGGCGATCTGTGGGGCTACCCGGAACCCCAACCGTGTGTTCCGACCTTGTTGTTGGCTACTGGTCCGCACTGGCGCAGCCCGGGGTGGAAGTTCCGGCAGACGGTGTCATCCTGGTGGCGGGCACCGGGGCAGTAGCCGCCACGATTCGGGGCATCGCTGTCGACCGGATCATTGACGGCTACGGCTACATCCTCGGCGATCGTGGTGCCGGCGCATGGCTGGGGATGGCGGTGGCTCGAGCCGCTTTGGATTCTGCCACGGACCGTGGCCCGGCGACCGTGCTTGAGGGTCTCGTCCTTGATGGGGTCAGCCCGCACGACTGGATTGGGAATTTCTACAAACAGCCCCCGAACCGCGTTGCCGCGCTGTCCATGCACCTTGATACTGCACAGGCGCGAGACGATGAGGTTGCTGGGCAGATCGTCGCGCAGGCGATTGATGAGCTCGTTCAGTCTGTCCATGCGGCTGCCGGAAACGACGCCACCAACATAGTCCTCACCGGCTCTATCGCGGCTGGTGACAACCCGATCGGGAACGGCCTGCGGGAGAAGTTGCGCGGTCAAGGCTTCAACATCATGGGCTTGGATGGTGTCGAGGGGGCCGTGGAACTGGCGAAGAGAAAGATGACGGGACAATGGCCAATGAACTAATGCGGCAGGCACTGGCGCACGATGCCTCTCACTTTGCCGTCGTGCCGGACGCTGTTGTCCGAGCAGACAATATCGAGCACGTGGCGTCGCTGCTGAAAGCAAACCCGTCGCGGCCTGTCACTTTCCGGGGCGGTGGCACAAGCCTGTCGGGTCAGGGACAAGGGGCGGGGCTTCTCGTCGACGTAAGAACGAACTTTCGCGGTGTAGAGGTGCGCGATGATGGTGGAAGAGTAACCTGCCAGCCGGGTACGACCCTCCGGTATACCAATGCCGTCCTCAGCCCATACCACCGAAAGCTTGGCCCCGATCCGGCCTCGGAAGGAGCTGCCACGATCGGGGGCGTGGTGGCGAACAACTCCTCGGGCATGACCTGCGGAACAGAATTAAATTCGTACGAGACGATCGACAGTCTTACCGTGGTTCTCCCGTCCGGAACGATGATCGAAACCGGTGCAGCTGATGCTGACCATCACCTGCACAGCCGCGAGAACGCCATCAGCACGGGGCTTCTTGACCTGCGAGCTCGGATTATGAGCCGCCCCGATCTTGTGGGCCACATTCGACGCCAATTCTCATTGAAAAACACGATGGGATACGGCCTCAACTCCTTCCTCGATCACGCGACTCCGGCCAAAATCCTCGAGCATCTCCTCATTGGCTCCGAAGGCACGCTGGGATTCGTGGGGTCTGCAACGTTCCGAACGGTCGAAAAGAAGACGTATGCCTCCACCGCGCTCCTCGTCTTCTCCTCCGTATTCGATGCCATGAGCTCGCTGGAAGCTCTAAAGGGCACAGGGGCAAGTGCGATTGAGCTGATGGATGCCCAATCCCTCACGGTAGGGAAGGTAATCCCTGGTGTGCCGGGACTCGTACGTGATCTGGATGTGTTTGGTCAGGCGGCCCTGCTCGTCGAGCACGAAGGCTCGACGAGCGATGAGTTGGCCGAACGAGTCAGGGATTTCCAACACGTGCTCCGCGACCTCCCCATTGATTCGAAGATTGACTCGACCACGGATTCAGCAACCCGCTCCGCTCTATGGAGCTTCCGTAAAGGGCTTTACACATCGGTGGCTGGTGCTCGCCCCAGCGGCAGCACGGCGCTCTTGGAGGACGTGGCCGTCCCCATGGCAAAACTCGCCGACACGTGCGAGGAACTCTCGGTTCTTTTTGATCAGTTCGGATATGAAAATTCCGTGATCTTTGGGCATGCCAAGGACGGAAATATCCACTTCATGTTGACCGATACGTTCGGGAATGACCGTGCGCGAGACAAATATGAGCGCTTTACCGAGGACATGGTTGACCTCATTCTGAGCCGGGAAGGGACGCTCAAGGCGGAACACGGGACCGGTCGAGTCATGGCACCATTTGTCGAACGCCAATACGGCCCGGAACTGTATGGGATCATGCGGGATATTAAGAAGCTGATCGATCCCCACGGCATTCTTAACCCGGACGCAATTCTGTCCGACAACGATCGCATTTATCTGCAGAACTTTAAGGAATCGACGGCCGTCGACCCCTCCTTTGACCGGTGTACGGAATGTGGGTTCTGTGAACCCGTCTGCCCATCCGAGGACCTGACGCTCACTCCGCGCCAGCGCATTGCAACGATGAGAAACGTGGCAACAGGTGCTCTCCATCCCAGCGATGCTCCCGCCGAGTACGAGTACGGCATGGTCGACACCTGTGCGGCGGATTCGATGTGCGCTGTGGCGTGCCCGCTCGGTATCGATACCGGGGAGCTGGTGAAGGGCCAGCGCGCGGGAACAATGAGCCCGATCGCGGACCGGGGATGGGATGTGGCTGCGAGGCACTGGGGTGCATTCACTCGCGTCGCGGCAACCGGCCTCACGGTTGCAAATGTGCTGCCGGGCCCCCTAAAGAAGGCCACGCGTTCGTTGAATGCTGCGGGTCGCCGCATTCTTGATCCCAATGTTCTCCCACAGTGGGAACCCGATCTGCCGGCGGGAGGGAAGAGTAGACGTCGCAGGGAGAGGGAGGCACCCTCCCGATTCCTCTACGTACCGGCCTGTGTCAATTCCATGTTTGGTCCCGAAGGGGAACCCGGAGTCCAGGATGCTCTGCTACAGCTGGCCGATGCTGTCGGCGTCCTGCTATCGATTCCCGACAACGTCGACTCCTTGTGCTGCGGTACGGTCTGGTCGTCGAAAGGGGCAAGGCGGGGCAAGGACACGATGAAGAGTATCGTCGAGGCGGCCATTGCAACCGGCAACGGGAACGTGACCCTCGTATCGGATGCGACCTCGTGCACGCAGGGATTTGCGCGCCTTGTTGACGACATGGAAGGGATCGACATCGAGGTCATCGATGCGATCACCTTCGCTCGGCGCGAGATTCTGCCCCTCCTGGAAGTCGGTACCCGCCTGTCCTCCATCACCCTTCATCCCACCTGCTCATCGACCCAGCTCGGATTGAATGAGGACCTCGAAGCGGTGGCTCGAGCCGTTGCTGAAACTACAGTGGTGCCCGAGGCGTGGAAGTGTTGCGGATTTGCGGGCGACAGGGGGATGCTGCACCCGGAGCTCACGGCTTCGGCCACGGCTGGTCAGAGCCAGGAGGTGGCAGAACTGAGCAGCACTGCACATGCCTCATGTAATCGAACCTGCGAGATAGGAATGACCCGTGCGACAGGTGCCCACTATCGACACATCCTTCAGATCCTGCGCGATTGCGCCCTGGACTAGGGACGAGGTGAAATAACCGTGGCATTCTTTGACTACTCACTTGATCAGCTTCGCACCTACCGGCCCGATGTGACCGAACCCGCTGACTTCGACCGCTTCTGGCTCGATACGCTGTCCGAGCATCCCGCGAACCCCGAGCCTCTCGAACGCACGGTCTGTGCACCGCACCTGGAGCGGCTGATCGTAGAGGACCTCTCGATTTGCGGATTTGGGAAGATGCCGGTCAAGGCGTGGTTTATTCGTCCCCGCGAGAGCTCGAAACCACTGCCCATCGTTGTTTCCTTTGTTGGGTACGGGGGTGGGCGCGGCCTACCGGAGGAGCACCTGCACTGGGCAAGCGCGGGATTTGCGGAACTCGTTGTTGATTCGCGCGGACAGGGAGCCCAGTGGGGTGGGGGTGGTGACACCCCCGACATCGGGACGATACAGCCATCAATTCCGGGGCACATGACGCGAGGCATCCACGATCCATCCGAGTACTATTACCGGCGGCTCTATACGGATGCAGCGAATGCCATTGAAACCGCACAGCACCTCGACGGTATTGACCCGGGGCTGCTCGTGACCGCAGGTGGCTCGCAAGGCGGCGCCCTCGCTCTTGTGTCCGCCACCCTGGCGGGCATGAGGGGAACGCCCGTGACAGCAACAATTGCCGACGTGCCCTTCCTCGCGAATTTCGAACGTGCGATCGGCTTGACCGACGCCTATCCCTACGCGGAAATAACGGATTATCTGGCGATTAAGAAGAACATGGTCGACCAGGTGTTCGAGACTCTCTCCTATTTCGACGTTGTTAATTTCTCGAAGCGAGCTCGTGGCCGCGCATTGTTTTCCACGGGACTCATGGACCCGGTGGCTCCGCCCTCAACGGTCTTCGCTTCCCACAACTGGTTTGCGGGACAGGCGGAGATGGAGGTGTACAGGTTTAACGCGCACGCGGGCGGCGGCATCGTGCACACGTCTCATGCAATCCGGTGGCTCCAAGGAATTCTGCGCAAGGGTTAAGAAGTACTCCATGTGAGTAATTAACTGTGTCTTACGTTGTGGCGGTCTCCTACCGGACGAGGCACCTTACCTGATGAATTAATGGCCGGGCTGCAGACGTTAATGAATTGATCCCGACTGTACTGACACAGCATCGTGTTGTTAAGCAATGAAAGTGCATAGTTCTGTTACTCAACGAGTACCGAAACTTCCTATGAACCGAGGTCCCCTCGGTCGCGAATGATTGTCATGGCGCGCACGCGGTCAATGAGCCTCATGTAGGGGAGCGGATTGATGTCGTTCTCGTCTATAAAGTCGGTGAGGCAGTCGCTGACAACCGAATGCAGTTCCTTCTGGGTCCACGGTTTTGCCATGTAGTAGTCCAGGTCGGCTGCGTTGACGGCCGTGATCGTGTCGGCAAGATCGGCCTGACCGGTGACGAGAACCTTGCGGGTTTTCTCCGTGCGGGTGTCTCCCATCATTTCGACGAGGAACTCGACGCCCGTTGTCCCGGGCATGCGGTGATCGCAGAGCGCGACAGCGAGGGTATCGCCATCCCGATGTATCTCGTCGATAACCTCCCACGCTTCATCAACGTCGGCCGCTATCTCGATACGGAGAATTCCGGCAGCGTCAATGAGATCGCGTTCGAGTGCGTCCCGTACTTCGGGTTCGTCATCGAGGATAAGTAATGCCAGTGTCATGGTCCCTCCCTGGGTAAATCGACCGTCGCAACAGTCCCTTCGGCACCGGAATCAAGGGTGATCCGACCGTCGTGTCGCTCGATGATTGTTTTGCTAATGGTGAGTCCCAATCCCATTCCGAACTGGATCCGGCCCGACTTCGTTGTAAACCGGGGTTCGAAAATGTGGTCCAGGAGCTCTGCTGGTATGCCGGTGCCGTTGTCCGAGACCGTGACTCGGATCCAGTCGGAGCCCAGCCTCTTTGTTGTGACCGTTACTTCGGCGCCCGCTTGGTCCGCCACGGCGTCGGCTGCATTGGTGAGGAGATTCGTCCACACCTGCGATAGCTGACCCGGGTAACCGCTGATTGGGGGTAGGTCGCCGAATTCTGTGATGACTTCGACGCTCTTGAGCCGGTGCGAGGTGAGCCTGAGGGTGTCCTCGATAGTTTCGTTCACGTCCACATCGACAAGCGGATCACCGTCCGGTCTCGCATAGGAGCGGAGCGAGTCAACCAAGCTGTTGATCCTGCTCGAGGCGGAGCGGAGGTTGCGCAGGCCCGTTCCGATTGAGGCCGCCTTCTCCACTACCCTGATCCGGTCCTTCTGCTTCGGGGTGATGCCTTCGAGATCGCTTTCCCGCACGCCCGCAAGGATCAGCCTGCTGGCAAGCTCAGGATCATTTGTTTTCTTCGTGAAGGCTCTCTTGAGTGCGCGGGCCTCCCGGGTGGATAGCGGGGGAGAGGTCTTTGCGGAAGCAAGAGCGGACTGGGCTGCAGCAGATTCCTTCTTAGGAAGAAGGGAAACGAGGTCTGTGATGTCCTCAGTGACGTGCGCGATTGTGCGTGTGATAGCGGCAATCGGGTTGTTGACCTCGTGGGCGACTCCTGAGGCAAGCTCACCGAGGGTGGCGAAGCGGGCCTGGCTCATGAGCTCTGCGCGGGCCTCCTCGAGGGCCGTATAGGTCTCTTGGAGGGCCCTTTGTTCGGCCTCGAGCTGGGCGGTGAGCTCGACCTTCTCGATCTGAATGTCCTCCGCTCTGCGCAGGCGCCGATCGAGCGAACGAATAAGGAGAACGGCGATGAGGACCTCGGTTTCGGGCCTGGTCCGGATCACGTGGTTGAGCTGCTCAAAGGTGATGCGTATACCGGTGACCTCGGTTGTTGTTCGTGACGTGAAAAAGGCCGTGCGCTGATTGGACAACGCAAGTAGGCCAATGACTCGTCCCGTGCTGGCGTGGTGCATGAGGACGTTACCGGCGTGGGATTCCCGTTCGAGAGACACCTGGCCGCTCAAACACAGCATGGCTTCTTCAGCGTCTGAGCCCTCCTGGGTGAGCCGAACGCCAGCAGGCAAGACAACCCGGGGCTGATATCCGAGGCATTCGTCGATGCCGCGGACGATTTCCGCCATGATCTCGTCATCGGTCAGTGGCAGGGAGAAGATAAACGTCTCCCGTTCTCTCGTCAGCTCCTGATTCTTCAGATTGGCTCGCTGGGAGTACCTGCGGAGCTGATTCTTCATGTCGATAGCAAACCGGCGCTCATCAAAAGACGGTGTGTAAACGAGAAGACCGGCGCCGCCCCGGTCCACCAGTTCTTCCACCCCCGTCACCGAAGGGCTATCGATCAAAAGGATGGACCTGGCAAGCGGGTCCCTTTCCAGGAACGGAATGATGATGTCATCCGCATTCATCCCGTCCAAAGGAACCGAGACGATGAGGAAGGCAAGGGGCACGGAATCGTCGAAATCCTGTACTGCTACCCGTGCCTCATCGATGTTGTCTGCCTGGATTGTGTCGACGTCCGTGAACTCGCGCTTCATTACCGCAGCTACCTCGGCGGTAGCCGCGTCCCTTCCAATCACGAGGCCGGTGAGTGTCATACCAATCCCATGAGCTCCCATAGCGGTGGCATGGCAAACACGAGCAGGAGCGTGCCGACAATGCCAACGATGACTCCGGCGATCGCCATGTTCTTCACTGAAACCACGCCCGTTGAGTAAGCAATAGCGTTCGGGGGAGTGGAGATCGGCAGAGACATGCCGAGCGAACAGGCGAGCGCCACAACAACGGCAAGGACGACAACGTTTGCGTTATCGAGGGAGACCGCGAGCGAGACCGCCAGAGGAACGAGCAGGTTCGCTGCGGCCGAGTGGGAAATGACGTTGGCGATTCCCAGAGAAATAAATGCGAACACGAACAGGAGCATCGTGATAGAGAACGAATCCCACGGGACCGAGTCCACAAGCCAAATATCAAGACCGGTTGCGCCAACGCCGGTGCCAAGAGCGATACCGCCGGACACGAGCCACAGAACGGGCCAGTCAAGCTTCTTAATGTCTGAGCCTTCCATGACCTTGAGGCAGAGCATGGCTACAACAGGGAAGAAGCCAACAATGTTCGAGGAGACCCCGTGGAGCGGCTCGGTCATCCACAGCAGGATCGTGATAGCGGTGACGGTATAGAAGAGCTTGGCGTTACGGGACTTATCCCAGTTCTTACCAAGGTCCACTTCCATCTTCCCTTCCTTGGGGAGGAAGAGTACGCACAGCAGCAACCAGGAGGCAAAGAGGATGACCAGCATCAGCGGGATCGCCATGATCATCCAGTCAACAAAGGTGACCTGGTAGCCCCGCTCTGCAAGAGCACCAACCGCGATCGCGTTCGGGGGAGTGCCGACCGGGGTGCCGATACCGCCAACGTTTGCGGACAGGGGAATTGCTAGCCCGAGCCCGGCCTTGGCCTTGGTGCCATCAACATTGGCAAGGATCGGGAGAATAACGGCGAACATTGTTGCCGTGGTCGCCGTGTTCGACATGAACATAGAGAGCAGGGCCGTGATGATCATGAGCCCCAGCACGGTCATGCGAATAGAGCCGGCGAAAGGCTTGAGAAGAACCGAGGCAATGTTTCGGTCAAGCCGGTACTTCTCCGCTCCCTCCGCAATCATGAAGCCGCCCAGGAAAAGGATGATGACGGGGTTGGCCAGAGCCGCAAAGAAGTCGGCCGCGGGCAGGGCCTCAACGGAGCCACCCGCTTCGACGATCGCCCCGGTCGAGACCATCAGCACCTCGAGGAAAATCACGAGAACCGCTGTTGCAACGAGGGGAATGGGCTCGGTAATCCAGAAGACGATAGCGAGCAGGAAGATTGCCATCATCCGCTCGCCGGGCTCTTCTAGATTCGGGATGTCAACGAAAAGCGGGAACAGAAAGGCAAGGATTCCAACAGCGAGGCCTACCCGCTTTGTCAGGCTCATGGAAGATTCTTGCTTCCGGCTAGCTTTGGCAACCGTGTCACCTTTGATTGGCGTGCTCATAATGCCTCAATTCTAGTTTTCGAACCTGACTAAGAGTGGGACCTAGGACTAGGGCAAAAGGAATGATCCGGAAGATTCACGAACCACCTGCATCGTAGCCCAGCAAAGCAGGATAAAGCGGGACAATGCGAAGGGTGCTGAGGAAGTTCCCTCGGCTACTTGGCAGCACGGCGAGGAGCTTTGCCGACGAGATACTGCGCAACGCTGCCCGCTGTGGAGGACGGGAAGTGAGCTCCTAAGGACAGGAAATGAGCTACGGAGGGCAGGATGTGAGCTCCGGAGGACGGGAAGTGACGGCCACTGCCGTGCGTGATGAAGAGCGGACAAGCATGCAAGGAGGGGTTGCCTGATGCTCGTGCCGGGCGGGGATGCTCGCTCAGCCGGGGTCCATTGCCGTGGCCCCGCCACTGGTCTCAGATGGTCCATCGGCCCCGTTCCAGGATGAGAGTGGGCGATGACGGCCTGCCGTCTTTGGAGTTTTGGCAATCGGGAATATTATTGATCGGAGCCTGGTTGACCCAGGTAGCGCACAACGCCCCACAGCACTGTGAGCATGCAAAAGCAAATAAGTAGAGCGATGAGCTTTGCGCAGTTCTCCCCAAGCGAGCGAACTGCACATCCCGACCCCCGGAGCACTTCTCTTTCGGGCAGTAACCCGCTTATTGCCGTTGAGGATCCCGGGCGCACTCGCGGAGTGATCTCGTTAGACACGAGGGCACCGGCAGGGTTTATACTGGCATTCATAACGAAGTCAGGGTAGTCTGGCCTCGATACGTGACCCCTTACACAGGCGTTAGGGCTAGACCTGTCTGCGCCGACAGTGTACATTTAATAGTTGCGCTTACTTGTGTGGGGTGACGTGTATCCTCCGTTGGATAGTCGGTAGTGACGCGACCCTGCCCTGCACGAGTGAGTATACGCCTTACCATCTCCAGGGAAGGGATCCCACTTGGCTGCTTCGCCTTTGACAGCATCCGCTTCGCACGGTCGCAAGGCCCGCGTATCTTTCGCCAAGATCAAGGAGCCGATGCAAGCTCCTGATCTGCTTGGTCTGCAGACCGAAAGCTTCAATTGGCTGATTGGTTCTCCGTCATGGAGGGCCGGCGCAGGACCGGACGAGAAGTCCGGGCTGGAAGAGATCTTTGAAGAGGTCTCGCCGATCGAAAACTCGGCAAACACCATGAAACTGTCGTTCTCCGAGCCGAAGCTCGAGGACCCGAAGTACACGGTTGAGATGTGCAAGGAGAAGGACCTCACCTACTCCGCACCCCTGTACGTCAAGGCAGATTTCTACTACAAGGAAACCGGTGAGATTAAGTCTCAGACCACGTTCCTTGGCGACTTCCCGCTCATGACTCCGGGAGGCACCTTTATCATCAACGGAACCGAGCGAGTCGTCGTGTCGCAGCTCGTTCGTTCCCCCGGTGTGTACTTCGAGAGCGAGCGGGACAAGACATCCGACAAGCTCATTTACACCTCGAAGTTCATCCCGTCGCGTGGCGCCTGGCTCGAGTTCGAGATCGACAAGCGTGACTCCGTTGGCGTCCGCGTCGACCGTAAGCGTAAGCAGTCGGTGACCGTTTTCCTCAAGGCTTGGGGAATGACCGAGGAGGAGATCCGCGAGGAATTCGCCGATTACCCGATCCTCATCGACGCCCTCGAGAAGGACACGGTCCACACCAAGGAAGAGGCGCTGACCGACGTCTACCGCAAGCTCCGCCCCGGCGAACCGCCGTCGGCGCGCGCTGGCGAGAACCTCCTCTCGAACCTCTACCTCTCCGATAAGCGCTACGACCTTGCGAAGGTTGGTCGCTACAAGATCAACAAGAAGCTCGGCCTCGACCCGGAGAACCGTGGCCGCCAGCTGACCCTCGAGGACATTGTCGGAGCCATCCACTACATTCTCGCCCTCCACGCCGACAAGGCCGAGGCGAACTGCGGTGGGCCGAACGACGTCCAGGTCGAGTTTGACGACATCGACCACTTTGGCAACCGTCGTATTCGCGCCGTTGGCGAGCTCATCCAGAACCAGGTCCGCACCGGCCTGTCGCGCCTTGACCGTATGGTCCGCGAGCGGATGACGACGCAGGAGGCTGCGGCAATCACGCCGTCCTCGCTGATCAACATCCGTCCCATCGTTGCCGCGATCAAGGAGTTCTTCGGAACCTCCCAGCTGTCGCAGTTCATGGACCAGAACAACCCGCTCTCCGGACTGACGCACAAGCGTCGTCTGTCGGCGCTCGGCCCGGGCGGTCTTGCCCGTGACCGCGCCGGCATGGAGGTCCGTGACGTTCACCCCTCGCACTACGGCCGTATGTGTCCGATCGAGACCCCGGAAGGCCCGAACATTGGTCTTATCGGCTCGCTCGCGACCTTCGCCCGCGTCAACTCCTTCGGCTTCCTTGAGACGCCGTACCGGAAGGTAGAGAACGGTGTCGTGACCGACACGATCGAATACCTGACCGCTGACGACGAGGACCGCTACGTTATCGCCCAGGCAACGGACCGTCTCGAAGACGACGGAACGTTCATGGACGTGGAAGCTCTCTGTCGCGAGGCAGGTGGCGAACCCGCACTGCTCGCCATCGATCAGATTGAATACATGGACGTGTCGGCACGCCAGATGGTTTCCGTCGGCACCGCCATGATCCCCTTCCTCGAGCACGACGACGCGCACCGCGCACTCATGGGTGCGAACATGCAGCGTCAGGCCGTTCCGCTCCTGCGTACCGATGCTCCTCTCGTGGGCACCGGCATGGAGCAGCGTGCGGCTGTCGACGCCGGCGAAGTTCTCTTGTCCGATGTTGCGGGCGTCGTCGAGGAGGCTTCGGCCGACCTCATTCGCATCGCAACCGACGAGGGCGACTACCGCTCCTACCGGATCACGAAGTTCGAACGCGCCAACCAGGGCAACTGCTACAACCAGAAGGTTGTTGTCTCCGAAGGTGACCGCGTCGAGGTCGGAACGATTCTCGCTGACGGCCCGGCAACGGAAGACGGCGAGCTCGCGCTCGGTCGCAACCTGCTTGTCGCCTTCATGGCCTGGGAAGGCTTCAACTACGAGGACGCGATCATCCTGTCGCAGCGCGTCGTCACCGAAGACATGCTCACGTCGATTCACATCGAAGAGTACGAGGTTGACGCACGTGACACGAAGCTTGGCCCCGAGGAGATCACCCGGGACATCCCGAACGTCTCCGAAGAAGTCCTGTCCCACCTGGACGAGCGTGGCATCATCCGCATCGGTGCAGAGGTCAACGCCGGCGACATTCTCGTCGGTAAGATCACGCCGAAGGGCGAGACCGAGCTGACTTCGGAAGAGCGCCTCCTGCGCGCCATCTTCGGTGAGAAGGCCAAGGAAGTTCGCGACACGTCCCTGCGCGTCCCGCACGGCGAGTCCGGCATCGTCATCGGTGTCCGCGAGTTCTCTGCCGAGAATGACGACGAGCTGGCAGCCGATGTTCGCCAGACCGTCCGCGTCTACGTGGCCCAGCGCCGCAAGATCACGATCGGTGACAAGATGGCTGGCCGCCACGGCAACAAGGGTGTTATCTCCCGGATCCTTCCGGCTGAGGACATGCCCTTCCTGCCGGACGGCACCCCCGTTGACATCATCCTGAACCCGCTTGGTGTTCCCGGCCGTATGAACCTCGGCCAGGTCTTCGAGCTTCACCTTGGTTGGATCGCGGCGAACGGCTGGGATGCGACCGAGGCCCGCATGGACGGCGAGGAGTGGGCTCTGCGCCTGCCCGAGACCGCGGTGACCGGTGTTCCCGGTCAGACCGTTGCGACCCCCGTCTTCGACGGTGTTGAGCCAGACGAGATCGAGGGCCTCCTCGGAGCGACCCTCCCGAACCGCGATGGCGACCACATGGTTGGCCAGGACGGTAAGGCGAAGCTGTTCGACGGCCGCTCCGGTGAGCCGTTCCCGGATGAGATCTCGGTCGGCTACATGTACATGCTGAAGCTACACCATTTGGTTGACGACAAGATTCACGCACGTTCCACGGGTCCGTACTCGATGGTTACCCAGCAACCCCTTGGCGGCAAGGCCCAGTTCGGTGGCCAGCGCCTTGGTGAGATGGAGGTGTGGGCCCTCGAGGCCTACGGTGCCGCTCACACGCTGCAGGAAATGCTGACGATCAAGTCGGACGACACCGTTGGCCGCGTCAAGGTTTACGAGGCGATCGTGAAGGGTGACAACATTCCCGAGCCGGGAATCCCCGAGTCCTTCCGCGTCCTCATTCAGGAAATGCGCTCCCTCTGCCTCAACGTCGAAGCGCTCGATGCTAGTGGCAACACAATTAACCTTCAGGATACCGAAGACGACTTCAGGCCCGCGGAGAAGCCAGCTATCTCCACCGGTCTTGAAGACTTCGGTGCAATGGAATTCTGATTCTCGGAGAAAAGGCTGGGTTCAGCGCCCACCCAGCCTTTCTCCGTGGCAGGGTGCTTAGGAAGAAGTAGGAAACTTGCTCGACGTTAATCTCTTCGATCAGCTCCATATCTCGCTTGCGACCTCACAGGACGTTCACTCCTGGTCGCACGGCGAGGTCAAGAAGCCCGAGACCATCAACTACCGCACGCTCAAGGCCGAGAAGGATGGCCTGTTCTGCGAACGCATCTTCGGTCCGACCAGGGACTGGGAGTGCGCGTGCGGTAAGTACAAGCGTCCCCGCTACAAGGGGATTGAATGTGAGCGCTGCGGTGTTGAAGTCACCCGCGCCAAGGTGCGTCGCGAGCGGATGGGTCACATCCAGCTCGCTGCCCCCGTTACCCACATCTGGTACTTCAAGGGTGTCCCGTCACGCCTGGGATACCTCCTCGATATTGCCCCGAAGGACCTCGAAAAGGTCATCTACTTCGCCGCCTACATGGTGACGGACGTTGATGAAGAGGGCCGTTCGGAGGCCATGCCGGAACTCCGCGGTGAACTCGACCTGGAACTCAAGGAAATTGAGAACCAGATGCATGTAGACATCAACGAACGCGCCGAAGAAATGGAGCGCGAACTCGAAGCCGCCGAAGCCGAGAACGCTTCCGCTAAGGAAAAGAAGGCGATCAAGGACGCCGGCGAAAAGGACCAGGTGAACATCCGCAAGTCCGCCGAAGCCGAGCGCGATCACGTTGAAGAGGTCTGGGACCGCTTCATGAAGCTCAAGGTCGGCGACCTTGAGGGTGATGAGGACCTGTACCGCGAAATGTACGGCCGCTGGGGCATGTACTTCGAGGCATCGCGCGGCGCCGAAGCAATCCAGGAGCGCCTGCGCACCTTCGACCTTGAAGCCGAAGCTGAAATCCTCCAGGAGGTCATCAAGACCGGCACCGCTCAGCGCAAAACCCGTGCGCTCAAGCGCCTCAAGGTTGTGAACGCGTTCCGCACGACAGGCACGAAGCCCGAGTCGATGGTTCTTGACGTCCTCCCGGTGCTCCCCCCGGACCTGCGCCCCATGGTGCAGCTCGACGGTGGGCGCTTCGCGACCTCGGATCTTAACGACCTCTACCGTCGTGTCATCAACCGCAACAACCGACTCAAGCGCATGCTTGACCTCGATGCTCCCGAGATCATGGTGAACAACGAGAAGCGCATGCTTCAGGAGTCGGTGGATGCCCTCTTCGACAACGGCCGTCGCGGCCGTCCCGTCCAGGGCGCCGGTAACCGTCCCCTCAAGTCGCTGTCCGACATGCTCAAGGGCAAGCAGGGCCGCTTCCGTCAGAACCTGCTCGGTAAGCGCGTTGACTACTCTGGCCGTTCCGTTATCGTTGTGGGCCCGACGCTCAAGCTGCACCAGTGCGGCCTTCCGAAGGCCATGGCTCTCGAGCTCTTCAAGCCCTTCGTGCAGAAGCGTCTCGTCGACCAGCAGGTTGCGAAGAACATTAAGGCTGCGAAGCGTCTCATTGAGCGCCAGCGCACCGAGGTGTGGGACATCCTCGAAGAGGTCATCACGGATCACCCGGTCCTGCTGAACCGTGCCCCAACCCTGCACCGTCTCGGCATCCAGGCATTTGAGCCGCAGCTCGTTGAGGGTAAGGCCATTCAGCTGCACCCGCTCGTCTGTGCGGCCTTCAACGCCGACTTCGACGGTGACCAGATGGCAGTGCACCTGCCGCTGTCCGCCGAGGCGCAGGCAGAAGCCCGTATCCTCATGCTGTCGGCCAACAACATCCTCAAACCGTCCGACGGTCGTCCGGTCACCATGCCCTCTCAGGACATGATCATCGGCCTGTACCACCTGACGAGCGAGAACGATCACGAGGGCGAGAAGCGTTCCTTCTCCGCAGTCGGCGAGGCCGTCATGGCCCACGACAACGGCGATATTGCCCTTGGCGAGCCGATCCGCATCCGCTTCTCCGAGCTGGTCCCGCCGCGCGGCTGGGTTGCCCCGGAGGGCTGGGAAGAGGGTCAGCCGATCATGCTGGAGACCACGCTTGGCCGTGCGCTCTTCAACGACGCTCTCCCCGTCAAGTTCCCATACGTGAACGAGGTTGTCGACAAGAAGCGACTCGGCTCGATCATCAACGAGCTTGCCGAGCGCTACCCGAAGGTTGATGTCGGTGCGTCGCTCGATGCTCTGAAGTCGACCGGTTTCTACTGGGCCGGACGTTCCGGTGTCTCGATCTCGCTTGCCGACATTGAGGTTCCCGAGTCGAAGGCCGGAATCCTCGAGGCTGCCGAAGCGCAGGCCGCGAAGATTGAGGAACTGTTCGAGGACGGCATGATTCAGGACGCCGACCGTCGCCGCGACCTGTTCGACCTCTGGACCGAAGTCACCGACCGCGTGGCGAAGGAAATGAGGGACAACTTCTCGGGCAACAACTCGGTGAACCGCATGGTGACCTCCGGTGCTCGTGGTAACTGGACGCAGGTCCGTCAGCTTGCCGGTATGCGCGGCCTCGTGGCTAACCCGAAGGGCGAGATCATCTCCCGCCCGATCAAGTCGAACTACTTCGAAGGCCTCTCGGTTCTCGAATACTTCTCGGCAACGCACGGTGCCCGTAAGGGAACGGCCGATACGGCTCTCCGTACCGCCGACTCCGGTTACCTGACGCGTCGACTTGTTGACGTTGCCCAGGACGTCATCATTCGTGAAAACGACTGTGGCACCAACAAGGGCCTGACGAACAGGATTGCCTTCGTTGACGAGGACGGCTCCCGCCGCCTCGATCCGGCGGTCGAGACCTCGGTCTACGCCCGTACGCTCGCCCAGGACGTCGCCGACGCCGATGGCAATGTCATCGTGAGCGCCGGCACCGACCTTGGCGACGTGGAGATCGAGAGGCTGTTCAACCTCGGCATCGACGAGGTTACGGTTCGCTCGGTTCTTACCTGTAACTCGCGTTCCGGTGCCTGTGCACTATGCTACGGACGTTCGCTTGCAACCGGCCTGCTGGTCGACATCGGTGAGGCAATCGGTATTGTCTCCGCACAGTCGATTGGTGAGCCCGGCACGCAGCTGACGATGCGTACGTTCCACACCGGTGGCGTTGCTTCGGCAGACGACATCACGCAGGGTCTTCCGCGTGTCCAGGAGCTCTTCGAGGCCCGTACCCCCAAGGGTGAGGCCCCGATCACGGAGGCCGCAGGCACCGTGTCCATCGAGGACTCCGAGCGCTCCCGCCAGATCGTTATTAAGCGTGACGACGGCGGTGAGGACCTGGCCTACCAGGTCTCGCGTTCCGCGAAGCTTCTCGTCGAGGACGGCAGTCATGTCGCCGTTGGCGAGCAGCTGACCGAGGGCTCGGTTGACCCGAAGAAGGTCCTCCGCATCTCGAACCGTCGTCGTGCACAGCTCTACCTGGTCGAACAGGTGCAGGCCGTGTACCGCTCGCAGGGCGTCGAGATCCATGACAAGCACATCGAGGTTATTGTTCGCCAGATGCTGCGTCGCGTCACGGTCATCGAGTCCGGCGACACGAACCTCCTTCCCGGTGAGCTCGCTGACGTCAAGGACTACGAGTCCGCAAGCCGCGAGGCAGTGGCACGTGGCGGCAGGCCCGCAACGGCCCGCCCGGAGCTCATGGGCATCACGAAGGCGTCGCTCGCGACCGACTCGTGGCTGTCCGCTGCTTCGTTCCAGGAGACCACCAAGGTCCTCACCGAGGCCGCGCTCAACTCGAAGCGCGACCCGCTGAACGGCCTCAAGGAGAACGTCATTCTCGGTAAGCTCATCCCGGCCGGCACCGGCCTGGAGAAGCTCCGCCAGGTCAAGGCAGAGCCGACGACCGAGGCTCGCCTCGAGTTCGAGAAGATGACCGGATTCATCCGCCAGGATCTTGACCCGTACGATTCGGGACTGGATCTCGGCGCTGGCCTCTACGGAACCGGATACTCCGGCTACGGACCGGCCTTCGGTGGAAACTAACCACCATCATCGCTGATTAGGGGATTGGCCTGTGTCGAGTACCACCGCTCGATACAGGCCAATCCTTTGACCTAGCGGAAGCAATAACGCTAATCTGATATACGGTGTTCGTATTATCGAACATCCCTCGCGCGCGGGAGTTGCACCTGCAAGGGAGGAGACCGTCCGGCGTTGCTGCGAAAGACCGTTCGGTCACGGGCTCGTAACTACTCGAGCCCTTCCACCAGTTAATAATGAGCAGGAGATAGAGTGCCCACTATTCAGCAGCTGATCCGCAAGGGTCGGTCATCGAAGCCAGGCGCCTCCAAGACGCCGGCGCTCCAGGGTAGCCCGCAGCGTCGTGGGGTGTGCACCCGCGTATACACAACTACCCCCAAGAAGCCGAACTCGGCCCTTCGTAAGGTCGCCCGCGTGCGCCTTTCGACCGGCATCGAGGTTTCCGCATACATCCCCGGTGAAGGCCACAACCTTCAGGAGCACTCGATCGTGCTCGTCCGTGGCGGCCGCGTGAAGGACCTCCCCGGTGTTCGCTACAAGATCGTCCGCGGTTCGCACGACACCCAGGGTGTTAAGAACCGCAAGCAGGCACGTTCCCGCTACGGCGCCAAGAAGGAGAAGAACTAATGCCCCGTAAAGGTCCCGCTCCGAAGCGCCCTCTCGTTGCAGATCCCGTTTACGGCCAGGAGCTCGTGACCCAGCTGGTCAACCGTGTGCTCCGCGACGGCAAGAAGTCGACCGCTCAGGCGATCGTCTACGGCGCCCTTTCCGGTGTTGCCGAGAAGTCCGGCCAGGATGCCATCGAGGTTCTCAAGCGCGCCATGGACAACATCAAGCCTTCGCTCGAGGTGCGGTCCCGCCGCGTCGGCGGTGCGACCTACCAGGTCCCCGTCGAGGTTAAAGCAGGTCGTTCCACGACGCTCGCGCTCCGCTGGCTCGTTGACTACTCGAGGCAGCGCCGCGAGAACTCGATGACCGAGCGACTCATGAACGAGATCCTCGACGCCTCGAACGGTCTCGGCGCCGCTGTCAAGCGTCGCGAAGACACCCATCGCATGGCAGAGTCCAACAAGGCCTTTGCTCACTACCGCTGGTAAGCGGCCGTCCGACAACCTCGAACTGAAGAGAGCTAATAGTGGCACAGGAAGTGCTTTCCGACCTTAAGAAGGTCCGCAATATCGGCATCATGGCGCACATCGATGCCGGCAAGACGACAACGACCGAGCGTATTCTGTTCTATACCGGCATCAACTACAAGCTCGGTGAGACACACGACGGCGCTTCGACGACCGACTGGATGGAAGACGAGAAGAACCGTGGTATCACGATCACCTCGGCTGCCGTAACCGCGTTCTGGAAGAACCACCAGATCAACGTTATCGACACCCCCGGTCACGTCGACTTCACAGTCGAGGTTGAGCGCTCACTGCGCGTCCTCGACGGCGCTGTCGCAGTCTTCGACGGCAAGGAGGGCGTTGAGCCCCAGTCGGAGACCGTGTGGCGTCAGGCGGATAAGTACAACGTTCCCCGTATCTGCTTCGTCAACAAGATGGACAAGCTCGGAGCCAACTTCGAGTTCACCGTCTCGACGATCAAGGATCGCCTCAAGGCGACCCCGCTCGTCGTGACCCTCCCCATCGGTGCAGAGTCCGACCTGGCTGGCGTCGTTGACGTCATCAAGCAGGTTGCGTACCGCTTCCCGGCAGAGCAGAACGGTGAGAAGACCTACGGCACCGTTGTCGTCGAGGAAGAGATTCCCGCCGACATGGTGGACGCCGTTGAGGCCGCTCGCGCCGAGCTACTCGAGTCGGTTGCAGAGACCGACGAGGACCTGCTCGACAAGTACCTCGGTGGCGAAGAGCTCACGATCGACGAGATCAAGGGCGCCATCCGTGAGCTCACGATCGCTGGCGAGGCCTACCCGGTCTTCTGCGGTTCCGCCTACAAGAACATTGGTGTCCAGCCGATGCTCGACGGCGTTCTCGACTACCTCCCGTCCCCGCTCGACGTCCCGGCCATCGAAGGCCACGCCGTCGGCAACGAAGAGGAAGTTGTTACCCGCTCCGCCAACGAGGATGAGCCCTTCGCGGCTCTCGCGTTCAAGGTTGCCGTTCACCCGTTCTTCGGCAAGCTCACCTACATCCGTGTCTACTCGGGCAAGCTCGAGGCAGGTTCGCAGATCCAGAACTCGACGAAGTCGAACAAGGAACGCATCTCCCGCATCTTCCAGATGCACTCCAACAAGGAGAACCCCGTTGACGTTGCCCACGCGGGCCACATCTACGCGGTCATCGGACTCAAGAACACGACCACGGGCGACACGCTCTGCGACGCGCAGAAGCCTGTCATCCTCGAGTCGATGACGTTCCCCGAGCCCGTTATCCACGTTGCTATCGAGCCCAAGTCGAAGGGCGACCAGGAGAAGCTCGGCACCGCCATTCAGCGTCTTGCTGAAGAGGACCCGACGTTCTCCGTCCGCCTCGACGAGGAGACCGGCCAGACCGTTATCGGCGGTATGGGCGAGCTCCACCTCGACATCCTTGTCACGCGCATGAAGCGCGAGTTCAAGGTTGACGCCAACGTTGGCGCACCCCAGGTTGCGTACCGCGAGACCATCCGCCGCAAGGTCGACAAGGTCGACTTCACGCACAAGAAGCAGACCGGTGGTTCGGGTCAGTTCGCTAAGGTCCAGGTCGCTTTCGAGCCGATCCCGCAGACCGAAGACAGCGAAATTTACGAATTCGTTGACGCCGTGACCGGCGGCCGTGTTCCCCGCGAATACATTCCGTCGGTTGACCAGGGCATCCAGGCTGCCATGGAGAACGGTATCCTCGCCGGATACCCGATGGTTGGCGTTAAGGCCACCCTCCTCGACGGCGCCTACCACGATGTCGACTCCTCGGAGATGGCATTCAAGATCGCCGGCCAGGGTGTCTTCCGCGAAGGCATCAAGCAGGCAGATCCGGTTCTCCTCGAGCCCATGATGGACGTCGAGGTCAGGACCCCCGAAGAGTACATGGGCGATGTGATTGGCGATCTTAACTCTCGCCGTGGCATGATTCAGTCCATGGAGGACGCGACCGGCATCAAGATCGTTCGCGCCCAGGTTCCGCTGTCCGAAATGTTCGGGTACGTTGGTGTCCTGCGTTCCAAGACGCAGGGTCGCGCGGTGTACACCATGCAGTTCGCGACTTACGCGGAAGTTCCGAGGAATGTCTCCGAGGAAATCATCAAGAAGACCCGGGGCGAGTGAGCCTAGGTCATTTGTAAGAAAAATAACCGATAGTAGATCGCTCCGCCCCGAGGATGCTCCTGTATCCTTTTCAAGCAGAGAAACTACCCGAGTCCTACAGGAGGACAAGTGGCCAAGGCCAAGTACGACAAGTCCAAGCCGCATATGAACATCGGCACCATCGGTCACGTCGATCACGGTAAGACGACGACGACCGCTGCCATCTCGAAGGTTCTTGCTGACCAGTACCCGGATCTGAACGAGTTCACCCCGTTCGACCAGGTCGACAACGCTCCCGAGGAGCGTCAGCGCGGCATCACCATTAACGTTTCGCACGTTGAGTACCAGACCGACAAGCGTCACTACGCACACGTTGACGCCCCCGGTCACGCCGACTACATCAAGAACATGATCACCGGTGCCGCACAGATGGACGGCGCGATTCTCGTTGTCGCCGCCACCGACGGCCCGATGGCTCAGACCCGTGAGCACGTTCTTCTCGCCCGCCAGGTTGGCGTTCCGCAGCTCATCGTTGCGCTGAACAAGTCCGACATGGTTGACGACGAGGAAATCCTCGAGCTCGTCGAGATGGAGGTCCGTGACCTTCTCTCCTCGCAGGGCTTCGACGGCGACAACGCTCCCGTCATGCAGATCTCGGCTCTCAAGGCACTCGAGGGCGACGAGAAGTGGGTCAAGTCCGTTCAGGACCTCATGGAGCAGGTTGACACCTACTTCGACGACCCGGTCCGCGACATGGACAAGCCGTTCCTCATGCCCATCGAGGACGTCTTCACCATCACCGGCCGTGGCACCGTTGTCACCGGTCGTGTCGAGCGTGGTCAGCTCCAGATCAACTCCGATGTCGAGATCCTCGGCATCAAGGAGAAGGCGATGAAGACGGCCGTCACCGGCATCGAGATGTTCCACAAGCAGATGGATCACGCCGACGCCGGCGAAAACTGTGGTCTCCTCATCCGCGGCATCAAGCGCGAAGAGGTCGAGCGCGGCCAGGTCGTCTGCAAGCCGGGCTCCATCACCCCGCACACGAAGTTCGAGGCGCAGACCTACGTGCTGAAGAAGGAAGAGGGCGGCCGTCACAACCCGTTCTTCTCCAACTACCGCCCGCAGTTCTACTTCCGCACGACGGACGTCACCGGCGTCATCACGCTGCCCGAGGGCACCGAGATGGTCATGCCCGGCGATAACACCGAGATGACCGTGGAGCTGATCCAGCCCATCGCCATGGAAGAGGGCCTCGGCTTTGCTATCCGCGAGGGTGGCCACACCGTTGGTTCAGGTAAGGTCACCAAGATCCTCGGCTAATTCAAACGCCTAGATCTATCGATCTCATGAGTACGCCCCGGCTTTCGCCGGGGCGTACTTGTCTCAACGGGTTGCATGTCCCGAGAGGGGAGTGATTTCAAACAGGGGAGCATTGTCGGGCGCGATGGGCCGACATCGAAAGGAGGAATCTCGGGAAGTGCTGTGTCTGGGATTCCCCTGCGGCGCAGATGTACTGAAGAGGTACCCGAGGATGCTCGTCCGATCGGAACCGGGACTGCTTCGACAGCGAAGGAGCGATTGTGCTCTCGTGCAACGCGGAGGTGATGCCGCTGCGGCTAGTGCGGACCATCTACCGCGACTGGGACTATGGGTCGGGCATAACCCCAAGGCTCCTCAGTTCATGGAACGTAAGCGGTGGGTGAGTGGCAGGTAGCCGACTACGGTCCAGTTAATCCACCGGCCCGCAGACAACTAGCGGTAATCTTCGAGGGAGCGTTTGGCGAGGATGGGGAGAGCTGCAAGGCCCGCCAGCCCCGCCCATACCACCAGCATCGGTACCGAACCCGTCACTGTTCCCAGGGCGCCACCGATAAGGGCTGAGATCGGCATGATCCCTAGCGTGATGGTGCGCTGTGAAGCTGCGACCGATGCGAGCTGTTCTTGGCTGATTGTCTTGGGTAGTACCTCGGCTCCGGACACCGCTGAGATACTGACGAGCAGATTCCACGAGAGGCCTTGGATCGCTAGCCAGATCAGTTCCGGGCCCGGCAGTTGCTGGCAGAACACCGCGAGGAGAACGGCGGGAACCGCAACGAGTGCGCAGGCGATACGTAGTTGGCGCAGTCCGTAGTGTCCTGAGAGGCGGGGCGCGAGCCCGGCACCGATGATAGCGCCGATGGTTGAGATGACACCAAGGGCTGCGTAGATGGCGGGAGAGACACCAAGGTCGCTGAGAATGAACACCGGCAGAATTGTGTTGCCGAGCATCACCCCAGCGTTTGTCAATGCTGCCGAGGTGGTCAGGGCCCGGAGGGCAGGAATCTCCCAGAGGGCAACGAAGCCATCGCGTAGACGAGCCTTCGGCCTGATCTGCATAGTCTCTGGTTGAGCAGGTGCCTGGATCCCAAGCTGGCTGAGCAGGGATGAAACGTAGGACGTGACTGCTAAGGTGATCATCCCGGGCATCCCGAGAAAACCCAATGCCAGGCTGCCGGTGCCCGCCGCGGCAACTGATGCTGACTGACTTGTGACTGCCAGGCGGGAGTAGGCGTGTTTGAGCCGCTTCTTCGGGACAAGAGCGGGGATCACGGTCGTCTCTGCGGTTGTGAAGACGACATCGGCTACTCCGATGATTCCGGCAGCGAGTAGGAGAACTGGGCCCGACAGTGTCTGAGTCAGGTAAAGGGCCAGCAGACTTGCGAGTACTAGGCAACGCATAGAGGTTGCCATTGTCATGGCAGTCCCACGTCTTCTCATCCGGTCGATGATCATGCCGATAGGAACTCCGAGCAGAAGAAAAGTTCCCAGGTCGATTGAGTTGAGCACACCCACATAACCAGTGCCGAGGCCAAGAACGGATACGGCAAGGATCGGCATGATTGTGCGTGCGAGAGAGTCGCCGAATCCCTCCCCGGCTCGCGTGAGAACCAGGTATCGAAAGGAGCGGGGGAGCGGTGGCAAATCTTCGGACATAGCACTTCTATATGTAAGCCATTACCTGACGTGTCAGGCAATGGCTTACGTACTGTCAGGGAAATCTTGACGTGGCAAGTTGAGTGGCTACAGTTGTTGCATGACGGAAAGAGAAATCCGCGAGACAGAGCCGATCAACTTCATGTGCTCGTTCTGCCTGAGATCGAGAGAAGATGCTGGCAGGCTCGTTGGGGCGCCCGGTGTTGGAATATGTCAAAGGTGTGCTCAAAACACCGTCAGAATGCTTGAAGAGGCAGGGTTGGAACCAGCCGAGCTTTCATCTGGTCCGTGGGATGCGTGTGACGATGATGAGTTACTAGAACAGTTACCTCGGTTTGCGCAGGCCCGTGAGAAGGTCGAGGAGCACTTGCGGCACTGGGTTGGTGCTGCTCGTGGGCGCGGTCTGAGCTGGGCGAGCATCGGTGAATCTTTGGGCATGTCCCGCCAGTCCGCATGGGAGAGGTTCCATCCGCACGTGGAAGGGTGATAAAGTGTGCGGCGAGTCGTACCATCAGGTGGCTTCGCGTACCCTGGCAGTATGAGCCTTGTTGACGTGTACCGCGCCTGCGGACTCAATTCTGAACCCTCCGCCATCCTCTGGGACCTGGATGGAACGATCACGGATACCGAATCCCAGTGGGTTGCCAACACGAAGAAGATCATTGAAGCACGGGGTGGAAGCTGGTTGAAATCCGATGAAGAAGCTCTCCACGGATCATCCACGGAAGATCATGCCGAACACATGGAATTTGTTCTCCGGCGCGATGGTGGGGACGTTGCTGACGGCATGGTTCTCTTCGAAGAGGTAGCGGTCCTCATGGCCGAGCAGGTCTATTCGGATCCGGACCTCATGCCCGGAGCTATTGAACTTCTCGATGCGTTTGCAGATGCTGGAATGCCCCAAGCTCTAGTGACTGCCACCCCGATGAATCTAGCTGGGCCCGCTATTGAAAGCCTGCCGCGAGACTACTTCTCTGCGCGTGTCACCGGGGATCAGGTGCAGCGTGGCAAGCCGGACCCCGAGCCCTATGCCACCGCTATCAGCAGACTCGGTGTGAACCCCGCCGAATGCTTGGCCTTTGAAGACTCAATCCCGGGGGAGACGTCGGCACGCGGTGCGGGAGCGAGAGTCGTTAACGTGTTGAAGCTGGAGCTCGCGGCACTCGCAGGCCTCCTCTGAGTTCGTTTCGGATTCTGCCAGGGGCTTGGAACTCTCGTCGCCGAGGTTACGCGTTGGTAGCCTGGGTGAATGAACGCACAGGTTGATTTCAATTCACTGAAGATCGGATTCGGTACTTCTCCCCTCATGGGAGAGGAAGCGACAACTGCTGTCGCTTCGGCGCTCGATGCTGGCTATACCTTTATCGACACGGCATCGAAGTACGAGAACGAAGAGGCCGTCGGTCAGGGAATCAAGGCCTCCGGCGTTGCTCGCGAGGACGTTATTCTCCAAACCAAGCTCCGCGGCAATGATCATGGGGATGTTCGGGGAGCGCTCGAGCGTAGCCTTAGCAGGCTCGGCGTCGACTACCTCGATGCGTGGCTTATTCATTGGCCGCTCCCCATGCTTGGCCGTTACCCCGAGGCGTACGAGGAGATGGCCAAGGCGCAGGAGGAAGGTCTTGTCCGCACCCTCGGCGTCTCCAACTTCCTCATCGAACACCTGGATGAACTGAAGGCTAAGACCGGCCTCGTCCCTGCCACGAACCAGGTGCAGGTTGACCCGGGCCTGCACCGCTCCGAGTACCGCAAGGAACTTGCTGATCGCGGGATTGCAGTTCAGTCCTGGTCACCGCTTTCGAAGGGGGGTGACCTGTTCGAGACAGATGCCGTGACCTCCGCGGCTGCAGCGCACAGCATCACGCCCTCGCAGGCAGTCCTGGCCTGGCACCGTGCGATCGGTGCCATCCCGATTGTCCGCTCCACGAACGAGGAGCGTAGGAAGCAGAACCTTGAGGCTGTCGAGGTTCAGCTGACCCCCGCAGAGGTGGAAGCGATCTCCGCACTCCCGCAGCGCGAACTTGGCGAATGGGATCCTGCAACGCACGACGAGCGATAGACCTAAGCGCTTAAAGTGTAGAACCAAACTTCAGAGGTGCCCCGGCGGTAGTTATGCCTCGCACATCTCCTGCACAGGAACGTGGGGGTGACTGTCGTCGGGGCTCTCCCTTGCCCATGAATAAAGTGGACATAGGTTGACGTAACGTGCTCGGTGTCACACGGCCAACTGCGTCCAAATCCTGAGATTGTTTGGCGCTCTGACCTGGGGCGTTGTCTAATGGGGGAACCATCAAGAGTGGCTGAGAGACCTGGCTCGTCGACGCCGCAGCAACCGAGAAAAACCCGGTGCTAAGGCCAGGACCGATGGAGGAATCGATGATCACATTGGACGGTGTCCGCAAGGTGTACCCGGGAGTTGTCGCTCTCGACGGTATCGATCTCAATATCCCTGCAGGCCAAATTCACGGAATTGTGGGCCAGTCGGGTGCGGGCAAGTCCACTCTGATCAGGTGCCTGACGGCACTCGAAAGGCCAACCGAAGGCCATATTTGGGTCGATGGGCAGGACCTTTCCTCGCTCACCCCCAACCAGCTACGGACAGCACGCCGCTCAATCGGCATGGTGTTCCAGGGCGGCAACCTGCTTGATGCTCGTACCGCCGGTCAAAACATTGCGTACCCGCTGAAGGTTGCCGGCCTTGATAGGGGAGGGCGGCGCGAACGCGTACAAGAGCTCCTTGACCTCGTCGGCCTTGGTGACCGTGGCGACTCCTATCCGTCCCAGCTTTCCGGTGGTCAGCGCCAGCGCGTCGCCATTGCCCGTGCGCTCGCGGCACGGCCCGCAGTGCTCCTGTGCGATGAACCGACCTCGGCTCTCGATACTCAAACCACCGAACAGATTCTCGACCTCATTAAGGATGTTCGCGACCAGACCGGTGTCACGGTCGTCATCATCACGCACGAGATGTCGGTGGTGCGCGAAACCTGTGACGCCGTCACGCTCCTGTCGAAGGGCAAGGTTGTTCAGTCCGGCAGGCTTGACGAGATCATCACGGACACCGGCTCCCGCCTAGGTGCTGCCATTGTTCCGCCTCCGAAGGTTGACGAGATCCCGCCGGGAACGACACTGATCGACATTGCCTTTACGTCCCGTCCGGGGGAGGCCTCCGGTTCCCACGTTCTCAGCCTGGTGGCCGAGCTCGGGGCAGATGTTACCGCTGGAACGTTCGAGACTCTGGGCTCCGCCCAGATCGCACGCCTCGTTCTCTCGGTTGAAAATGCTCGGGTCGATTCGACCATTGCGGCGCTCGCTGCTCAGGGCGTTGATGCGAAGGAGCGTGCAGCATGAATACTTTGACTCAGGACGGCACGTGGTTCAATAACCAGATCGTCCAAGAGACGCTGTGGGACGCGACCGTGGAAACCCTGCTCATGGTCGGCTGGTCCACCCTCGCAACGGTGGTCATTGGATTGCCTCTCGGTATCCTTCTCGTTGCCACCGCGAAGGGCGGAATCCGTCCAAACAAGATCGTCAACGCCATTCTTTCCCTGATCGTTAACGTCGGGCGTTCGATCCCGTTCATCATCCTTCTGATCCTCTTGCTACCGGTCACGGACTGGGTCATGCAGACGAACATTGGATGGCGGGGCATGGTGTTCCCGCTCGCAATCGGATCCATTCCGTTCTTTGCTCGCCTGGTCGAGACGAACCTTCTGGCTGTTGATTCAGGCAAGATCGAAGCCGCTCAGATGATGGGGGCAACACGAACGAGGATCATGGGGGACGTGATTCTCCGTGAGGCCCTTCCCGGAATCATCCAGTCGATCACCGTTCTCATCATCATGATTATTGGCTTCTCCGCCATGGGAGGCACGGTTGGAGGCGGCGGGCTCGGAGCTCTTGCCTACAACTACGGCTACCAGAGGTACTTCCTCGACGTCCTCATCATCACCGTTGTTGTTCTTGTTGTTATCGTTCAAATCGTCCAAATGCTCGGCGACATGCTCAGCCGATATGTAGACCACCGCTGAGTCTCTGCATATCGGAACGAACGACTCGCGACAAACACCTGATCCAAATCGCAGGAAGCAACTCATTCGAGTGACCTCCACCGAAACAGTTCTTCGAATGGAACCTCTCGCACAAGGCTTCTTGGCTCGCTCCCCGTGACCGTAATTCACCGAGATCTCTCTCGAATCACGTCATCCCAGTAACTCTGGGCTATGCCCATACCGTCAACACAATCTCCGCCACGACCGCACCCATAGTGCGGACTGGCAATCCGAGCAGAGGGTTCCAAGGATCCCACTTGCTCATTTAATAACAAAAGGAAGTAAACCAATGCGTCGTAAGATTTTTGCTCTCACAGCAGCCGCAGCCCTTGCCCTCTCGGCATGCTCGTCCAATGAAGAGGAATCCGAGGAGACCACCTCGGATTCGACCGCGGCCTCCGGTGAGGTTGTCACCCTCAAGGTTGGAGCCTCCCCGGTTCCCCACGCAGACATCCTCAACTACATCGATGAAAACCTGGCCGAAGAGGCCGGTATTGACATCGAGGTTGTCGAGTACTCCGACTACGTCCTGCCGAACCGTAACCTCGACTCGGGTGACCTGGATGCTAACTTCTTCCAGCACGTCCCCTACTTCGAGACTGAGATCGCAGATAACGGTTACGAGTTCGACCGTGGCGAAGGCGTCCACATTGAGCCCTACGCTGCCTACTCCGAGACTCTTGAGTCCATCGACGACCTCCCGGACGGTGCCAAGGTCTCTATCGTCAACGATCCCTCCAACCAGGCTCGCGCTCTCTGGCTGCTTGAGGACAATGGTGTGCTGACCCTCGACGACTCCGTCGAGAATCCCACCATCTTCGATATTGCTGACAATCCGAAGAACATCGAGTTCGTTGAACTTGAGGCCCCGAACCTTGTTCGTACCCTCGACCAGGTCGATCTCGCCATCATCAACGGTAACTTCGCCCTCGATGGTGGGCTTGTTCCCTCCGAGGACTCAATCGCAATCGAGTCCGGCGAAGACAACCCCTACGCGAACGTGCTCGCTTGGAACACCGACACCGACAAGCTCGAGGCCATCCAGGCACTCGACGAACTCCTCCACTCGCAGGAAGTCGCCGACTTTATCACCGAAACCTACCCCAACGGTGAGGTTGTTCCTGCCTTCTAAGTAACACCGAGAAAGGGGGTGACTGGCTACGACCGGTTGCCCCCTTTCGCAGTCACTTTCGACATAAACATGTTCTGAGGATTGGGCGGTACTAAGAAGCGCTGTTGCTTGAAAAGTCTGACCAAGCACCGTGTTTGAACCGTGTTAGGTGCGGATGCTCGGCCTGATAAAAGCTCTTGGTGAAAGCCCTAGGGATTGTTCAGGTACCCCGCATAGTCGCGAGATAACCCTGGGAGGGAACACGGATGTCAAACATCAAAGAACAAGCAAAACTATTCGCCGATCAACATGAATCGGGTGAGATTTTAGTCCTGCCAACTGTGTGGGACACGTGAAGTGCTCGGATAGCGGCAGATGCTGGCTTCGCAGGACTCACCGTCGGTAGCCACCCGGTTGCCGACGCTATCGGTAGCTCCGATGGCGAGAATATGGATTTCGGCGAATACCTGGACATTGTGAAGAGGATCGTCAACTCCGTCGACATTCCTGTCAGTGCTGATGTCGAGTCGGGATATGGGCTTGATCCGAAAGAACTCATCGAGCGCATCATCGAATCGGGTGCCGTCGGAGCCAACATCGAGGACGTTGTTCACCGGGAAGGCGACCGGGTTCGTGACCGCCAGGAGCAAGCGGACTATATTGCCGCCGCCCGGCAGGCCGCAGATGGCGCAGGAGTCGACTTCGTCATTAATGGACGAACCGATGCCATCAGGCTTGGAACCGACGTTTATGATGATCCCCTCGCAGAAGCAGTAGAACGGATCAAACTCATTGAGCAGGCCGGTGCTCGCTCTGTTTATCCCGTCAGGGCATCAACCGTCGAACAGGTCTCAGCACTTGTGGAGGCTGTCTCCGTCCCCGTCAATATCGGCGTTCACCCAGTGGATGGTAACGGCGCCGGTGACCTTGCTGGCTTGAAGCGCCTCGGCGTCCGTCGCATCTCCTTCGGTCCGCGCTGGCAGTCCTGGCTGACCGATGTCTCGGCAAAGCAACTAGAAGCCTGGCTCTAAAAACACAAATCAACATGCCCTGGTGACGCCTCAAGGGAGGCGGTCACCGGGGCTATGTGTTATCCGGAAGTCTTACGTTCACGCCTGGGGCCGGGGGCCGAATTTACACGGATGCGGCGGAAGTATATTCATCAATAGCTGTTGTCTTCATGATTATCCTGTCGTGGTTTGGTACCGCATTGAGGTTTCAGAGCGCCAAAACAACCGGGGTGAGATTCAGTCATCGTGCATTGGGAAAGTATGCGAAGTTGAGTTCTTGTGGATTGTTGCCCGATTGCGTGGATTTGGTTTAGTGTTCGAGTTAGTTAGAGAGGTAGAGCATGCTTGCACAGGAGCGCCGGAGCCTGATCCTCGAGGATCTTCGCACGCAGGGTGGTGTCGAGACCGACGATATTGCTCAACGATACGGAGTGTCGGTTGAGACGGTCCGGCGAGATCTTCTTGAGCTCGAGAAGCTGGCTCTGCTGAAGCGCGTTTATGGGGGAGCAATCAGTATTGCTGTTACCTCCCGTAGCGAAGCTCCGCACTCGGAACGCGAGAACATTGCTTCCGAGCAGAAGGCACAGATCGCGGAGCGGGTTGCTGAGCTCATACCGGAATCGGGAACCGTGTTCCTTGATCTGGGAACAACGGTTGAAGCCGTTGCTCGAGCATTCCCATCATCTTTCTCGGGAACTATCGTGACGGCATCATTGCGTGCCGTTGGCACACTGTCACGTCTTGAACGTGCCGAGATCATTGTGTCAGGCGGGCGCCTGCGCAAGTCTGAACTCTCGCTGTCGGGAACGATGGCGACATCGTTCCTTGATGGTCTGTACCCGGACCTTGCGGTGATTTCAATTGGTGCGATCACAGCTGATGCTGGGGTAACCGACTACGACTTTGATGAGATGCACGTCAAACAGTCGGTCCTCGCTAACTCGCAGACCTCGGTGGTTGTCGCCGATTCCTCGAAGTTCGGTAAGACCGCACCCTTCAAGCTTTGCGATGTTGAGATACCAACGTACATTGCTACCGATAGTGGGCTCGATCAGTCCGCAATCGACGCACTTAAAGACAGGGGAGCACAACTGCTTCTCGCCGACGCGTAAGCGTCACTGAAAAACCCATGTCAATGAAGACTGAAAGGCAATTCAATGGCTATTCTTGCACTCGATCAGGGAACCTCCGGCTCCAAGGCAATTGTCGTCGATGATGATGGCATTCACGCCATTGTCGAAAAGCCCGTTACCCTCAATCACATCTCGAACGACGGGGTTGAGCATGACCCGCACGAACTACTTGCCTCGATTGTGGATGCTGGGCGTGAAGCCATCGAGCAGGCCGGTAAACCAATTGACGGTGTGGCCCTGGCAAACGTCGGGGAAACTGTTCTTGCCTGGGATCCTGAGACCGGCGACCCGCTGACCCCCTGTATCAATTGGATGGACAAGCGATCGAAGGACATTGTTGCCCGCCTCGAAAGCAAAGCTGATCGCATTCATGAACTAACCGCCCTTGTTCTCGATACCTATTTTGCAGCGCCTAAGCTTGCCTGGGTTCGCGAGAACCTCACGAAGGAAGGTGTGGTGACGATGTCGGATTCGTGGCTGGTATACCAGCTCACCGGCGAATTCGTTTCCGACACTTCAACTGCATCGCGCTCCCTCCTTCTCGATATTGACACGGTCGAATGGAACGATGAGCTCCTGGAGATCTTTGGGCTCCAGGACGAGAAAATGCCGCGTCTTGTGGCGTCCGACGAAATCGTCGGCACGACGACCCTCTTCGGTGGTGAGATCCCCGTTGGCGGTCTCATGGTTGACCAGCAGGCGGCTCTGCTTGCCGAGAGTTGCCTTGATCCCGGTGACTCAAAGTGCACCTACGGGTCCGGCGCCTTCCTGTTCGTTAACACTGGCCATGAAGCACATCGCTTCGAGTCGGGCCTGACAACCTCCGTGGCGTGGACGCTACGGGGCAAGACCTCCTACTGTGTTGACGGCCAGGTCTACACTGCCGCAACGGCGGTGCGGTGGATGAAGGACATGGGAATGATCTCCGGCGTCAAGGAGATCGATAAGGAAGTGGCGAAAGATTCAGGCGGGGTCCTGTGCGGCCCGTCCTTCGCCGGGCTGGCGGCTCCGTGGTGGCGTTCCGATGCTGGAGCTTTTCTCACCGGCATGAAGCTAGCCACCGGTAAGGCAGAGATCTCCCGCGCCATCCTCGAAGGGATCTCCGCCCAGGTTGCCGAGCTCGCTGGCCTAATCGCCGCCGGTGTCGACACGCCCCTGCAGAGACTCAAGGTCGATGGTGGGCTGACCAACTCGAAGGTCCTCATGCAGATCCAGTCGGATCTGCTTCAGGTCCCGATCGATACCTACCCGTCTGCCCACGCCACGGCCCTCGGTGCTGCCGCTGCCATGACGCTGGCGCTGAACCCGGATATGTCGGTGGAGGAGGGGCCTTATTCGTGGGAGCCCGAAGCCACGTACGAGCCGAAGATGAGTGCTGACGATGCTGCGGCTTTCCGTAAGCGCTGGGTTGCCGCAGTTGAAGCGAACCTCGAATTCTAGTGTTGCCAGATCACGCTGAAAGGAACGGCTATGAACATGACACGACCGTACGATTTTGCGGTCATTGGAGCCGGCGTCATTGGCTCGGCGATAGCACGGCAGCTCGCGGGAACATCGAACACCGTTGTGCTTCTCGACGCTAGAGAAGACGTGTGTGAGGGGACATCCAAAGCAAATACGGCGATCCTCCACACCGGATTCGATGCCTCCCCGGGAACCCTGGAATCTCAGCTCGTACGCGAAGGCTATTTCCTCACTGAAGACTACTGCGAAAAGACCGGTATCGGGCTGAAGAAGTCCGGTGCCGTGCTCGTGGCCTGGGACGAGGAAGAGCTTGCCGCACTACCGTCACTCCAAGAGAAAGCTGAGAAAAACGGTTACAACAAGACTGAGATCATTGATACTGACGGAGTTTATGAGCTCCTGCCGCACCTCGGCGACGGGGTGAAGGGTGGTCTCACGGTTCCCGATGAGTCAATTATTGATGCCTGGTCGCTACCTCTCGCTTTTGCAACCGATGCTGTGAATAGGGGAGCGACGCTCCTCCTCGAGCACGAAGTCACGATGGTCACCGTTGGTGAGAACACGACAATCCTTGGAACAAACCGGGGTGATATCGAAGCGCGGTGGGTTATCAACGCCGCGGGTCTTGGCGGAGACCACCTTGATCGTAGGTTTGGCTACGACCGGATCCACGTCCATCCGCGTAAGGGAGAACTCTTCGTTTTCGACAAGCTTTCAGCAGAGCTGGTCGACAAGATTGTGCTCGCCGTCCCATCGTCAAAAGGCAAGGGCGTCCTCGTCAGTCCAACGGCGTTCGGTAACGTCATGCTCGGACCGACGGCGGACGATGGGGAGGATAGGACCGACACGTCCACGACCGAAGAAGGTTTTGAGTTCCTCATCCAAAAGGGTTCCCACATCTTCCCGCAGCTCCTGGATGAAGAAGTAACCGCTTCCTACGCCGGCCTGCGAGCAGCCCACGACCTCTCCGACTACCTCATCGAGGTCGACGGGGATCAGCGGTACGCGATCGCGGGTGCGATCCGGTCGACCGGCCTGACGTCCGCTATGGCGGTGGCGCAGTACCTTATTGACCTACTGAAGGATGCAGGACTCACACTCGAGGAGCGCTCCAATCTTCCCGAGCCGCCGAAGATGGCTCCGCTTGGACAGCACCAGGTGCGGCCCTGCGCGGATGCGGAACTGATTGACAAGGATCCCGCCTATGGCGAGATCGTCTGCTTCTGTGAACGAGTCACTCGCGGAGAGATCCGTGACGCTATGAACTCGGTCATCCCGCCGACAACGATTAACGGTTTGCGTCGCCGCACGCGGGCCATGAACGGCAGGTGCCAGGGCTTTTTCTGCGGCGCAGAGGTTGCGGCCCAGTTCGCCGCTGGAAAGAAGGGGAACTGACGTGAAAACTCTTTCGCCCACTGTCCTCATCGTCGGTGCAGGCCCAGCAGGACTCACTGCTGCCGCAGAGCTTGGTAAGAGCCTCGGGGGAGAGGTTCTTGTCGTCGACCGGGAGAAGGACGCTGGCGGCATTCCCCGCCACGCCGACCACCCGGGATACGGCATGAGGGACCTGAAGAAGTTTGTCTCTGGACCCAAATACGCGCGCCTACTTGTCAAAAAGGCTGAGGCTGCTGGCGTTACGATCATGACCCAAACCCAGGTCACGGGCTACGCCGACGACGGGGCGCTTGAGGCAACCAGTCCCGAAGGACGGCTCCTCATCAAACCCAAGGCCACAATCCTTGCAACGGGAGCACGTGAACGCCCCCCCATGGCACGCCGGATCCCCGGCGATCGACCCGGCGGTGTGCTGACCACCGGTCAACTCCAGAATATGATTCACCTGCACGGCGAGAAGCTCAGCGGAAAAGCTGTCATCATTGGCGGTGAGCTCGTCTCCTGGTCGGCGGCGCTCACGCTTAAAGAAGCCGGCGCTCAGCCAGTTGCGCTCGTTACCGAGTACCCGAAGAGCGAGTCGTACCGGATCTTCCGGGGGCCCGGCTCGATCTTCTTCCGCTCCCGCGTCGTCACTCGCTCGAAGGTCGTTCGCGTGATCGGCAGAGGCAGAGTTTCCGCTATTGAAATCGAACATCTCGACACCGGCAGGAGAGCAACGCTCGACTGCGATTGGCTCGTGTTCACCGGTGACTGGGTGCCCGATCACGAGCTCGCCCGCATGGCACATCTCGACATGGATCCCGCAACGAAGTCCCCAAGAGTGGACTCGGGCCTGCGGACCTCCAAGGAGGGCGTGTTTGCCATCGGCAACATTCTGCACCCTGTTGAAACAGCAGATGCTGCCGCCCTCGACGGAAAGCACGTTGCTGCCCAGGTGCTCGATTACCTAGGAGGAGCATCCATTCCATCCGGAGGCATTGACCTCACTGTCGAGAAGCCACTGCGTTGGGTCAGCCCGAACGTTCTCCGTCCGGGCGATGTTGGCCCTGCCCGCGACCGCCTGCTGTTCTGGGTGGACGAATACGTTGCTCGCCCAACGATCGAGGCACGCCAGGCCGGCAAGCTTGTCGGATCAATGAAGACGGCCTGGCCAGCCGCCCCGGGACGCGTTTTCCGAGTACCGGCAAGCATCCTTGAGAAGGTCGACCGCGGCGGGGAGCCGGTAACAATCTCGATCGTATAAGGCCGGTCTGCCGTGACAGGTGGCGGCTGACTTTATGCCGGTACAGGTGAAGGCCGGGAGCGCGTCAGGCGTTCCCGACCTTCGGCGGCTTGCTCGTGTTGCGGCCCCGCCGTGCTCGATTTGAACGGTGCGGTTGAGGCCGGACTAGGAAATTTGAGTGCCGGCTCGTCAGCGAAACGGTTGGTCTCTGGCTGATCCTTCCGGGTCACGGATCAAGATGGTCTGAGGGATATTCACGGGTCACGATTCGGTTTCAGTTCGCAAATTGGTGGAAAGACCATCAAGGAACCACTAGGTTGGAGGAACCGAGTCAGACGTATTACGGAGAGCTAATATGATCGAAAACGGCAAACGGTACTAAATTTGTCGAGCCCCCAATTTTCCGACGTTCTAATTGAGAGTGGCATCGGTGCCATGCCAGCCATAGTTGATGGATTGGTCAATGTCACGCAGGACCGCGAGTATGAGGGGAGGCAGTCATGACTTCCGTTGAAAAGCGAGCACCAGAAACCGGAGTGCCCGCCGTCCTACGTGGCGTCCTTGCTTTAACGATTGCCCTGCTTGGCATTATCGCTATTGGTTTCTTTGAGATCAGAGCTGATGCCGCGTCGCGCGGAGTGTCGGTTGACTGGTCGAACAACATTGAGAGCGCAGGCTCGTATTCGGTCTTCTGGTGGAATGCGGGGATTGTTGTTGTCGTGCTGATCGTTATTGCGGTCGTATGGCCGTATGCTCGCACACTGCTGTCAATGGTGCCGCCACTGGTTGCCGGTCTTGTCTTTGGCGGTAGTGCACTGTGGTGTCATCTCACGAAAGAGCCGGGCTACGTCTCGATCTTTGAAACTGGGCAGGCGTCAAGCGCGACCGGCCCCGTGCAGGCTGAGGCTGATGCGGCGCTCGGACAGTGGTTCCGCACGGGTGCACTAGGTGCCGTCACCCTGATCCTCGTCGCAGTGATGGTTCTCCTGATCAGCTACGCGCTCCTCCGCGCGAGGGGCCGCGCAGTAGACGAAGATTGACTGTGTGATTCAGGTGGATCACTTCCCGCCGTCATACGCTGAACCGCGATGACAACGGGAACCGAACCGCGATGACAACTGAAATCAAAGAAACTGCTCCCCGACAGTCGGAACTGAATGATCAGTCCAACCTGCGGGGAGCAGTTCTATGTGCGCGTGGTGACGCCCTACTCGAACGTCTTGGCGATCTGGGGGTTCTTGTCGATGTAGGCGTCGAGGACGTCCTTGGCAACGGCGACGGAATCGACGAGCGGGTGGGCTGCGAGTGCCCGCCATGCCAGCGTCTTGTCCCCTGAGATGGCCGCGTCGATAACGAGCTCTTCGCAGGCTTTGACGGAGGTGACAAGCCCGAGTTCGGGGCCGGAGAGAGGACCCTGGTTGATGGGCGTGATGCCGTTGGAGTCGACAACGCAGGGAACCTCGACAACGGCGTCGTCGCGGAGCTGGGGGATGATGAGGGAGTCGCCGTCGTTGTTGGCGACACCCAGGATCATTCGGGCCGGGGTTCCGGTGGCAAGTGCTGTCATGAGTTCGAGGGCCACGTGCTCGTAGCCGCCACCCATGTCTTCCTCGCGACGCGACTCCCCTTCATCGCGGGACTCCGCCATGTAGGTTGCTTCGCGCTCGTTGTGGGCCTGGGTCCAGAGGTCACCTGCGCGTGCCGGGTCTGCCTGTGCAGCATCGTAGAAGGATCCCTGCTGGGCCTGGAGGAACTCGCCGCGGGTTTGCCCGGTGCTGATCTTCTCCACCGATTCGCGGTTGTAGTAGTAGTAATACAGGTATTCGTTCGGGATCATCCCCAGGGCACGCACCCAGTCGAAACCAACGGTACGGGCCTCTTCGAGCCGGACCAGCTGATTATCGTCCGCGAGGATCGAGGGAAGCAGGTCATCGCCGCCGGCGTTGAGGGAACGGAGCCATCCAAGGTGGTTGAGCCCAATGTAGTCGTAGGTAATGTCCTTCTCGTCAAAGCCCGCAATAAGGGAGGCGCGGCGGACAAGGCCGATCGGGGTGTCGCAGATCCCGGTCACGCGGGGATGAACCGTGCGCATGGCCTGGGTGATGATGCCGGCGGGGTTCGTGAAGTTAATGATCCAAGCATCCGGCGCATGCTGCTTGACGGTCTCCGCGAGGCGCATAGCCTCCGGGATGGTGCGGAACGCGTAGGCGTAGCCGCCTGCTCCAACTGTTTCCTGGCCGAGGATGCCGCGGGTGAGTGCCTCGCGTTCGTCGATGACGCGGCCGCAGGTGCCGCCGATTCGCATGGCGGAGAAAATAAAGTCGGCTCCCTTAACTGCGTCAACCATGTCGGTCGTGGTCGTCACCGTCGGGAGGTTCTTATAGCCGAGCTGGTTGACGACGTCTTTCATGACGGCCAGGCGGTCGTCTGCGACGTCGTAGAGGCATACCTCTGTCAGATTAAGGGGAAGGTTGGGGTTTGCCAGGACGGAAAGAATCTGGGGGACGCGGAAACCGCCGCCGCCGACGAGGAGTAGTTTCATGGATATATCACCTGAGTGCCAGTGGACTTGATCGAATTGATGATTGGCCCGGTTGCGGTTGTAATAACCCCGTCGAAGTCCGTGACGGGGCAGATCTTGAGGATACCTGAGCCGGGAAACTTATCCGGGCTTGCCAGCAGATAAGCAGACGTTGAGTTCCTCAAAATGGATTTCTTGATCGGAACCTCGGTTCCCGTGGAATCGAGGACGGTAAGGTCCGGGCTTACGCCCGAGGTGCCGAGGAAAGCAATGTCGGCGCGAAGCTGATCCATGGCCTGCTCTGTAAGAGATCCGACCATGGAGAGATAGGTATTGCGAACGACCCCGCCGAGCACAACCAGTTCGGTGTCAGGGGAGTCCCGCAGAATATCGATGACGGCAAGTGAGGCAGTGAGTACGGTGACGCGCCTGCCGTAGAGTGCCTCGGCTGCGGCGGCCGTGGTGGTGCCGATATCGATAAGGACAATGTCCCCATCGTTCACCAGTTCAGCGGCAGTCTGGCCGATGAGCTGCTTGTCATCGGCTGATTTCGGAGCTATTTGAGCAAACGTGCGTGCGTCAACATCAATTGTTCCACCTCGCACCCGCTGGAGCATCCCCTGAGCATCAAGCAAATTGAGGTCTCGGCGAATGGTCGACTTGGAGACCTGGTAGCGTTCAGACAGGGACACGACGTCGAGTCCCCCGGAATGGCGCACTTCTTCAAGAATGCGCTTCCTACGTTCGGCGGGGAGCATAGTATGAGCATAGTGAATGCTGACAGTGCGCACAAGCACGCACTATCAATCACTTGCATTCAGTAGTTCACACCTTTAGGCTTCCCTGTATGGGTTACGTCACGCGCCACGGCGGTCAGCCAACCGTCTATGTCGCAGGGTCTTTATTCCTCGATATCGTCATGGCTGGTCTTGGTCATGCTCCGCGCCCCGGTGAGGAGCAGTGGGTCGCCGGTAGCGGGATCATGCCGGGCGGTGTCGCCAACCAGGCGGTTGCGTGTGCAAGGCTTGGCCTTGATGCCTCCGTCATCACCTACGTCGGTCAAGACAGGGCCGGTTCGTGGGTACGAGAAATGCTCGCCGATGAGCACGTGAACATGTCGTTCGCCGAGCACACTCCGACCCAGAACATCACTGTGTCGCTGGTGATGGAGGGGGACCGGGCTCTCACAACCCACGGTTCGGACGATGTTCCGCTCCCTCCCGAAGACCTCGATGCCCCGACGGTATTTATGGCGTCCTTGCCGTACCTGGCGCGGGCGAAAGACAGAATCGCTCAGTGGCGGGAGCAGGGCACCCTGGTCATTGCTGATACGGGCTGGGATGAGACAGGGGAGTGGCCGCGGGAGCATCTTGATGCGCTGTCGGTAGCCGACGTGTTTGTTCCCAACTGCTCGGAAGCCCAGCACTACACCCGGACCCTCACGATTGAGGATGCTGCAGAGGCCCTTATCGAGTATGTTCCGTCAGTCGTTGTGACATGCGGTGGGGAAGGTGTCCACGTTATAAACCGCGAGGGCGATACGATTTATTGTGAGGTGTTTCCCGCAATCGAGGTCGAGGCCATCGACACAACCGGTGCGGGCGATGCGTTCAGTGCGGGATTCGCGACGGGCCTGTCGGCCGGGGCCAGCCTCGCCGACTGTGTTCATCTTGGGCAGTGCGCGGCCGCGTGGACAGTCTCGAAGATCGGAGGTTCCTGCGCTGCCCCGCACATGGATGATCTGATGGGCTGGTTAACAAAGGACAGCAAGCTTGAGGCGCTGGTGGGAGATTCCGTCCGCGCCGTAAGGACGAAAATAACTGGTGTTACGGCGCAATGATGCGCCCAACGGAAGGAAGAAAACCATGAGAACGAGTGCCAAGTTTGTTGGACTGGGAGCGGCAGCGCTCCTCGTCCTCACGGCATGTAACCCGTCGGCCGATGAGAGCGACGACGATGCGACGACCGACAACGGCGCAACGTCGGAGGTCTCGACCGATATTTCTGATAAGCCGGAGCAAACGCTCCATGTCTGGGACCAGGAAGTCCGTGGCGGCCAGGATGAGCAGATGAGGCTCCTCAACGAGGCTTTCATGGAAAAGTACGACAACATTACGATTGAACGTAACTCGCAGTCCTTCGAGGACCTGCAAACCACGCTCCGTCTCGCCCTGTCCGGTGCGGACGCTCCGGATGTTGTCCAGGCCAACAACGCACGCTCGATGATGGGCCAGTTCGTTGCCTCGGACCAGATCGTCTGCCTTGACGACTACTCTGAGGCCTACGGCTGGGAGGATCGCTTTGGTGACATTCTCTCCTACTCGTCGTATTCCGATGATGCCGCGACCTTCGGTGAGGGCTGTGTCTACGGTCTGCCTCAGGTCGGTGAGACCGTCGGTATCTACTACTCCCAGTCGAAGCTCGATGAGCTCGGCCTGGAATACCCGGAGTCCTGGGAGG
The DNA here is from genome assembly GCF_052087705.1 of Flaviflexus sp. Lineage (NCBI taxonomy): Bacteria > Bacillati > Actinomycetota > Actinomycetes > Actinomycetales > Actinomycetaceae > Flaviflexus > Flaviflexus sp. The sequence continues at coordinate 171,984 of NZ_JBQCYC010000002.1, forward strand.
AGCTCGAAGAGCAGCTACCCCAGATCGTTGAGGCCGGCGAGGTTCCCCTCGTCCTCGGCAACATCGACAAGTGGCCCGCTATCCACGTCTTCGGTGCCATCCAGGGCCAGTACGAAGATGCTGAGAACATCCGTACCCTCGGCTTCGGTAACCCCGGCGGCGAATGGGACACGGACGGCAACCGCGAGGCGGCTGCACAGATGCAGGACTGGGCCAACGAAGGTTACTTCAACTCCGGCGTCAACGGTGAAGACTACGACCAGGTCTGGCAGGACTTCGCCAACGGTGAGGGCGTCTACCTCATCGCGGGCTCCTGGCTGGCAGCTGACCTGAGCGTTGCCATGGGCGACGACGTTCGCTTCGCACTCCCGCCGAGCGAAGGCCCCACCACCACCGGTGGTACCGGCCTGCCCTTCGCGGTGACCTCCGCCGCTGAAGACAACGACGTGGCCGCTGCCTACATTGACTTCATCACCTCCGATGAGGCCATGCAGATCCTCGCCGAGACCGGCAACGTTCCCGTCCTCAACGCATCCCAGTTCACCGACAGCGCCGACCAGGTTGTCGCCGACGTCATGACCGCCTTCGACGAGCTCGTCTCCGACGGCAACATCGTTCCGTACCTCGACTGGGCTACGCCGACGATGGACCAGGTCATGGGCGATGCTCTTCAGAACCTCCTCGCGGGACGAAGCACCCCCGAAGAGTTCGTCACGACCATTGGTGACGCCTACAACGAGGCGCAGAACTAACAATGGTTGCAGCACCAGGGGTACCCGGCACCGTCACTCATGGCGGTGCCGGTCCCCGGCGCAAAGCCCGGTCGAAGAAGCGGACACGTACCGTCACCACGATCGCGCTGATGGCCCTCCCGGTCCTCGTCTACGGCACGTTCATCATCTACCCCGTTATCCGGGTTATTGGACTGTCGTTCTGGCACTGGGATGGGCTTGGGACAGCCGAATGGGCGGGCGTGGAGAACTACACCGCCATCTGGCAAGACGATCGCCTCCGTGACGCCTTCCTCCACGGCCTTGTCCTCATCTTCTTCTTCGCGATCTTGCCCATCATTATCGGGCTTCCTCTCGCATCGCTCCTTGTTCGGTCAAAGGTGCGAGGACTCGGGTTCTTCCGAACCGTCGTGTTCCTCCCACAGGTCATCGCCATGGTTGTCCTCGCGGTCGCCTGGAGAGATATCTATGACAAGGACGGGCCGCTCAATACGGCCCTCGGATGGTTCGGGCTGGGGCTCGACGTGTCGTTCCTCGGAAGCTACACGTGGGCTCTCCCCGCGGTCGGTTTCATTGGTACATGGGTATCGACAGGACTCGTTACGGTTCTTCTCATGTCCGGTATGGCGCGAGTCTCCGAGTCCTACTACGAGGCGGCCACCCTCGACGGTGTTGGCGCGTTTGGCAAGTTCCGCTACATCACGCTGCCTGCCGTGCGCGCAGAGATCCTCGTTTCCATCACGCTGACAACGATCAACGCCCTCAAGACCTTCGACCTTGTCTACATGACAACGTCCGGTGGTCCCGGCACGTCAACGACAGTGCCAGCCTACGAGGTGTACTACCAGGCGTTCCGGGTCGGCAGCGTCGGGACCGCATCCGCGCTCGCGGTTGTCCTTATGGTTATCATCTTCGCGATCAACATCGTGGTGAACGTTCTTGGTGAGAGGGAAGGGAAGTAATGTCTCGTAACGAGCGCCTTATCTCTCTCGTCATCCTGTGCCTGTTCGCTATTTCATCGCTGTACCCGATCATTTCGGTCTTCATCAGGTCACTTGATTCGACGGTTGCTACCGATCATTCGTGGGGCCACTTCGATAACTACGCGACCGCCTGGGACCAAGGAAACTTCTCCCACTATATGAAGAACTCGGTCATGATCGCGGTCTTCGTCGTCTTGACAGCGCTGATCCTGTCCGTCATGACCGGCTACGTCCTCGGTGTCGTCCGACCCAAGGGCGGGAACATCATCTTCTTCATCTTCCTCGCCGGAATGATGGTGCCCTCCGAAGCTCTCGTCATCCCGCTGTTCTTCGACCTGAATTCGCTCGGGTTAACGGACACAATCTGGGCTGTAGCCCTGCCGCAGACAGCCCAATCCTTGGCCTTCGGAACGTTCTGGATGAGAGCGTACTTCCGCAACGTCAACCCTTCCGTTATCGACGCCGCCCGGATGGACGGCGCGAGCGAATGGCAGGTGCTGTGGAAGGTGCTGATCCCGATGGGTATGCCCGCGATCATCACTCAGGTCATGATCACGTTCATGTGGACGTGGAACGACTTCCTTATCCCGCTCGTCATGTCGCCCAACGGTGACTTCCGAACGGCCCCGATGAGCCTCGCGTTCTTCTCCACAGCCCACACCTCGTCGGCTGTTCTCATGGCAGCGGCCGCAGTGCTCGTCGCCGCACCGATGATCATCCTCTACATTTTCCTGCAGAAGTACTTCATCGCAGGTATGACAGAGGGCGCGGTCAAGGAGTAGCCAGCCGGCCAACATGTTGGCGAAGTTTTGCGGGAGTGGGGAGATCCTTCACGCTCCCGCTCCACTTCCTCAAGCTTCCCGAAGCAGGCTGCGTCATCTGACATATAGTGACCGGTCGATGTCCTTCGCGGAATAGATGCTCACCGAATAGACCCACGAAGCACCACCGATTATGGAACAACATGATTGGTGGTGCTTGTTTATGCGCACGATTGACACGCCAGCGCGGGAATATGTTCGAGATATTCCATATGTGCGCAGTTATACGTAGGGTGTGACATACACCGCTGAGTAGTGATAAGCCAAAAATTGATAAGCGGTGCCGGAGCTTCAAGGAGGAAGCATGAAACGGAGAATAGGACTGGCGCTCGTTGCGATCGCCGGCCTGATGGTCCCGACGCTCGCAGCAGCGGACGACGGGGCCACTGCCGAAGAAACGTTAGTGATCGAGGAGGGGTCGCGTTCAACGGACGTGTCGCCCGTCAAACTCGATGTGCTGGGAGTGTGGTCGCACCCGGATGACGATGCTGGCATTATCGCCCCCTGTGGAGTCTGGGGCGATCTGGAAGGCATCGATTGCGGCATTATGCTTACCACCCGCGGTGAGGGTGGCTCGAACTCGGTCGGCCCGGAGGCCGGACCCGATCTCGGCCTGCGCCGCGAGAACGAAGACCGTGCATCGCACGTGCGTGCTGGCACGGTTGACATGTACTACCTGGACAAGGTCGATTTCTACTACAACACCTCCGCTCCGCTCACCGAAGAGGCCTGGGGCGGCGAGGACGTTCTCCGCAGGGCAGTTCGCGTCATTCGCGAAACCCAGCCGGAGATCCTTGTAAGTTGGACAGGATCTGTCACGGCAGGTCACGGTAACCACCAGTACGCTGGCCGGCTCACCTACGACGCTGCCGCAGCAGCATCCGATCCGACGATGTTCCCGGAGCAGCTGAGCGGCCCCGACGCTGTTGATACCTGGCAGGTCAAGAAGGTTGTCCAGCAGACATGGGGAGGCGCCGCAGGTTCCGGTGTCGTAACGGATGCCCCGAACTGTATGGCAAACTTCGAACCCGACAACCCGAACGGCTACTCGAACTACGGAACCTGGACGGGTTACGAGTCCGAGTACGAATGGGTCGAAGGCAATACCGCCGGTGTTGAGCCCGGCACCAAGAAGACCTGGGCGCAGGTTGGTCGCGAAGACGGCCAGCTCCACGCGACCCAGGCCCGCACGATGGTCAAGGGCCTTGTGGACCCCAGCTGTGTGAACTACATGGTTGGTGAATCGTGGGTTCCGATCCCCGAGCTGGGAACGGACGCAGCGGGTGAGGATATTGCCGTGCACTACGGTAGCTCGGTCCAGCAGGAAGGCAGCCTTCCGCTGGGCACCATCTACTACCCGTCGGCACCCGACTACTTCGTTGCTCCCGGTGAGCCCACGACAGTCGAGCTGACCGTCGCCGCTGGCGATGTCGCAACCCCGGCAGGCACCGCATCCGCGGACGTGCCCGAGGGCTGGACCGTTGATTCTGACGCTCAGATTCCCACGCTCAACCCCGGTGAGGAAACCACGGTTGAGTTCGAAGTAACTGCCGCTTCAGACGCCACCCCCGGCGCCGTGAAGATCCCGGTCCGTTTCGCGGCCGATGGTGTAACTGCCTACAACGAAACCCACGTCGAGGTCACCGCACCGATTGATGGCCGGTTTGCTCGCTGGGGCAACTTCCTTGAGTTCGAGGAGTGGGTTGACGATTCCGGCGTTCGCGTCGACGGTGATTCACCTGCGATCAACCAGATTGGTGCAGGCGAATCCGTCACGCTTGACGTTGACGTTGCCAACCGCACCTCGGACGATGCGACCGGAACCGTCGAATTCGACATCCCCGAAGGCTTCGTTGTCTCTGAGGACAGCGTTGCCTTCTCGGTTGCTGCCGGTGAAACCATCGTTGTTTCGACAACGCTGACCAGCACGGATCCCGCCGATCAGGGCGGACGTATTGACGAACTGTCGATCACGACCACCTCGGGCACCTCCGTTGCGACGGAGTCCATGCAGCTCTACGTTGTTCCGAGCGTCTCGATTCCGGAACTTGAATCTGCACCGACCGTTGACGGAACCGGCGACGAGTACGATACGACCATCGACATCTCCCGCACGTGGGAGGGTGGCGACTGCGAGTCTGGCACCGACTGCGGTGCCGATTCGGTCACGAAGCTCGGCTGGCACGACGATGCCATCTACATGTGGATCGATGTCGTTGACGACACCGCGTCCGGCGCTGCGACCCCGGACCGTTGCTTCGGTCACTGGCTCGTTGACTCCGTAGAGGTTCAGCTTGATCCCCTCGGTAACTCGGTTGACACCTCGTCGACCTTCAAGCTCGGCATCTTCCCGTTCACGGATGATCCTGACAACTTCGGTGGCAACGGTGTAGATGGTCCCTGCTGGACCAGGGATGCTGACAACCACCAGGGCTTCTCGTCCGGTCCACTGGCCGAGACTATCGAAGGTGGCCTGAACGCCGAAGGCGTTGAGGTTGCAGTCAACGTGGAGCGTGACGGCAATTCCTACGTGGGTGGCCGCTACCAGATTGAGGTGAAAATCCCGTTCGATGCCCTCCCGGCAGCAACCGGACCGACCTCGGCCGCACCTACCGGAGATGCTTCGACGAACGACATTGATCCCACCTACATGGGCTTCAACGTTTCCCCGTACGACACGGACAACCAGGACTTCGTTGGCGACACCAGGCTTGCCTGGTCGCCCTTCGGATCCCAGCAGTCCGAGCCCTACCGCTGGGGCCACGCCTACCTCGACGGCTACGAACCGCCCGCAGGCAGCACCGGCGAGGTCGATGATCCAATCATCCCGCAAACCGCACTCCAGAGTGCAGAGTCCCCGCAGTCCGTGTGGCAGTCCGCTACGACCGGCAACACCATGGCAGGTCTCCAGCCGAACTCCACCGTTGAGGCAACTCCTGCTCTCTCCGGCGACACCGTGAGCGTCGACGTCACGGGAGCAACCGACGGAACGCTCCGCGCATACGTGTGGCAGGGCGACCCAACCTACATCCCCGTATGGACGAGCTCCTGTGAGTACTCCGAATACGGAAACGACGCGTGCTCGCCCGAAGACGGCAAGGCACGCCCATGGGCTCCGGACATGAACGGACGCCTCCTCGCCGAGGCTGAGGCCGCCGCCTCGGCAGGCACGATTAGCCTTGACTTGGCCGATGTCACGGTTGACACCGAGCAGGAAGCGTACCTGCTCGTCTCCTACCAGGGAGCATCCGACGTTGAGGCATGGTCCTTCCCGATCTCCGCTGCAGATGTGGAAGAACCGCAGGCCCCCGAGGCCGGCAACCTCTTCTTCATTGCCAACAGCTGGGACACGAATATCGCCGATCAGGTCGTGGTCTTCGGTCGCGAAGGCGACGAGGTCCTCGTCGGTGACTGGGACGGCGACGGCGTTGACACCCTCGGTGTACGCCGAGGCAAGGAATTCTTCCTCGACAACGCCATCAAGTCGGGTAATGCCGATATCTCCTTCAAGTACGGTAAGGAAACCGATGAGGTCTTCGTTGGTGACTGGGACGGAGACGGAACGGACACCGTTGCGGTACGCCGCGGAGTGACCTTCTACGTCAACAACTCCTTCGAAGGTGGCAATGCCGATTCCACGTTCAAGTATGGACGTGACGGCGATGAAGCCTACGTGGGTGACTTCGACGGAGACGGCGAAGACACGTTCGTGGTGCGCCGCGGTGACGAATTCTTCGTCGCCAACGCCCTCGTTGGCGGCAACGCCGACATCTCCTTCCACTACGGCAAGGCAAGCGACGAGGTCTTCGTTGGTAACTTCGACGGAGAAGACGGCGACACGATCGCGCTCCGCCGAGGAACGATCTTCTACGTGAAGAACACCCTCGTTGGCGGAGTAGCAGATACAACCATCTCCTACGGTCGAGTTGACGATCGCGCCTACGTTGGTGACTTCGACGGCGACGGTATCGACACCCCGGTGGTGAACCGCTACGTCAACCCGTAGTACCAACCGCTAACTGAATAGCAACAGGGAGGTGCTCCCCGGATCGAAAGGTCCGGGGAGCACCTCTTTTTGGAAGCGCCCGGAGATTGCGTGGCCAGAGCTTGACCTGGCTGACCTTGGGTAGGCTGAGGAACATTGCATTAACGGACCTGTACACCGAGCTCGGCTTGAAGAATGTGCCCGCGGCAATCCTGTCGGATTAGGATGGGACGATCGTTGACACGGAGCCCGGATGGCGCCCCGCTTCCATCAAAGTGGTCGAAGAAGCCGGCGGAGTCTGGCTACCGAATGAAGATCCGCAACGCATCCTCGGCGTCTCCTCCAAAGACCATGCGACGGCACTCGCGCAGGCAGTGACGCGCGGAACGGGGGAGAAGGCCGATCCCCAGATGCTGTTCGATCACGTTGGTGATGCGATTGAAGCCCGCATGCGTAAGGGCCTGGTTCTTATGCCTGGAGCCGGGGAGCTCCTGTCGGCTTTTGAAACCGCCGGGCTGCCCCAGGCCCTCGTTACAGCGTCCCCCAAGAGTCTCGTTCAGGCACTTGTTGACGGGCTTGGGGACCACCCGCTCAGCACCTATGTTTCCGGAGATGATGAAATCCCGGGGAAGCCCGACCCTGCTCCCTACCTGCTCGGCGCGGAAAAGCTCGGAGTAGATATCAACGACTGTCCCGTCTTCGAGGACTCGGATACTGGGTTGGCCGCGGCACGTGCCGCAGGAGCCACGGTCCACTCGGTGACGGAAAGGCCCCTGGCGGAGCTACTCGTCCACCTGTCGGAGTAGCTCCGTGCGCCGGTGCCACCTTCCATCCCCGAGCGGGTGCCACAGCTGATTCATAGGCCGGAAGAAGCCCGGTAATCAGCCGTTTACCAACCGTTTACTTAAGGCGGTTTTTCGTGACGCAAGGCTCGCATTTCGGTGCTTTCTTGCTTTCTTCACGGTTTGGTCGTGTGAGAGAATCGGAGCATGACCCATGCGATCAAGGCCGCTATCGGATACCTCTTCGGACTGCTTGTCACTTTCTTCGTCATCCTCGTCGGTGCCGAAGTGGTTCTTCACTTCTTCGCGAAGGAACCCAAGGTCACCATCTCCGTGTTCATTGCACTGGTCGGTACAGTGATCGTCGCGGGCGCTGCGTTCTATCGGAAGAAGACGAGCGTCTGATCACCTCATTCCTCTCAGTTGAGCAGCCACCTTGGTGGCTGCTTTTCTGTACCGTTCTATTTTTCCGTGCCGTTCTG
>NZ_JBQCYC010000002.1:179867-248400 GCF_052087705.1 Flaviflexus sp.
GCAGCCACCTTGGTGGCTGCTTTTCTGTACCGTTCTATTTTTCCGTGCCGTTCTGCGCCTTTTCCGTGTCGTTCTGTGCGCCAAAACGAGTCGAATTTTCGTGGCCACGTGATTCCGCTGTCCACATTCACCTGTTCTTTGAATTTAGGCCTTCGTAGATTAATAACGAATAAACGCGTGGATAATGGTGGAAGCGTTTTATAGCAACGCAAGATTAAGATTGTGAACTTACCTTACTTTCCTAAAACGATGTTGCAACTCTTGGTATGGTGAAAGTGATTGCGGCGCTGATTCCTCAGCGCCGTCTTCCATGCCCTTCGCTGGCACTATGAAAGGGATTCGAGCCGACCTGCGCAAACATCTTCTGTCCCTGCTTCCTCGCCCTCAAGACTTCACCGTGATGAAGCATCACTGGAAGGGCGACATTCCTGCCGGAATCACAGTCGGTGTTGTTGCCCTCCCGCTGGCGCTCGCCTTCGGAGTGTCTTCCGGTGTTGGTGCTGCCGCCGGTCTCGTTACCGCTATCATCGCTGGCTTAGTTGCCGCGATCTTTGGCGGTTCGAACCTTCAGGTCTCCGGGCCGACGGGCGCGATGGTGGTCATCATTGCTCCTCTCGTGGTCACCCACGGCGCGGCAGCGGTTCCACTCCTCTCGGTCCTCGCGGGAGTCATAGTAATCCTCGGGGGAGTGCTCGGTATGGGACGAGCAATCTCCTTGATCCCCTGGCCCGTTATCGAGGGCTTCACGCTCGGGATCGCCACGATCATTGCGCTACAGCAGGTCCCCAACGCCCTCGGCATTGAGGCGCCGGGTGGGGCCAATACGCTGCTGGCGACTGTTGAGGCGTTCAAGATCGCGTCGTGGCCGGAAGCTGCGGGGCCGGTTCTCATGACGGTTGCAACCGTGCTCGTCATCGCCCTTATTGCTAAGGTCTTGCCAAAATGGCCGGCGCAGCTCATTGCCGTTGCCGTTGCGACGATTGCGGTTTATGCGTTCTCGATCAACGTGCCCGTGATTGGGGCGCTACCCGAGGGTCTTCCAGCACCGACGATTCCGGAGGCCACTCCGGAGCTCATTGGGCAGCTCATGCCGGGGGCTATTGCGGTAGCAATCCTTGCCGGGATTGAATCCCTTCTGTCCGCTCGCGTTGCCGCCGGCATGGTGAAGGGCGAGACGTACCATCCGGACCGCGAACTCGTCGGTCAGGGGCTGGCCTCCGTAGCCTCGGGAATGTTTGGTGGCATGCCGGCCACGGGTGCCATGGCGCGCATCGCGGTCAACATTAAGGCGAGTGGCAGGACCAGGCTGTCGGTCATCATCCACGCCCTGTTCTTGCTCGCGGTTGTTTACCTTGCTTCCGGCCTGGTCTCCCAGATTCCGCTGGCGGCTCTCGCCGGGGTCCTGCTTGTTACCGCGTTCAACATGGTTTCCTTCGCGACAGCACGCGTTATCCTTGCGTCCACGAAGTCCGATGCTCTGGTCTTCTGCCTGACCGCGGTCACCACGGTTGTTCTGGACCTCATCTGGGCCATCGGTGTGGGCGTTGCCGTGACCGGCGTTCTCGTGCTGCGGCACTTCGCCAAGCAGTCCGGTGTCTACCGCGAAGATAATCCGGACAGGCACCGCCGGATTGCCATTCTTCGAATTGATGGCGCAATGTTTTTTGGCGTATCCGATCGGATCGAATCGGAGATCCCCACCCTCGACTCCGTTGATGTTGTTATCATCCGGCTGTCACGGGTGGGCGTCATGGATGCGACGGGAGCGAAGGCGCTGGCGGATATCGTGACGAAACTACGCGAAGCCGGCAACGTCGTCTACATCAAGGGGCTGGATCCGTCCCTGCTGGACCTTGCCAACGAGGTCGGCGTCATTGATGAACTTGGGGGACCGCACCATATGTTCAGCACCTTGGATGAGGCCCTCGAAAGGGCTCACACGATCGTCGCCATGAAGGACAAGCAACGCCAAACCGGCCACATCGTCTAAGAGACCCCGCACCAAGAGCCCAGCCCCAAGCGATCTGAGCGCTCGCTCCGAACCTGTGGTCATATGTCGCCACGAACCAACGGTAGGTATCTCGTCGCGAACCGGTGTAAAAGTAACGCCCGAGAATCTCGGGCGTTACTTTTTGGGGTGGGTGGGCTAGCGGTTACCCAGCTCTGCACTACCTTATTTATTTCTTGGGGCGATCATCATCGTCGAACTGATGCTCGCGGATAAGAGCGCCGGGTTCGAGTTCTGTTCCACCCGGCGCGGAAGCGGGGGAGGGAGACTCGACGCTGGTTCCCCGCTTCCGGGAAATCCAGCGCATGGAGTGGTAGATGCCGATCGCGGCAAAGGAGCCAAGGGCAATGCCCTCGAAAACCATGTCGCCCAGGTGCCAGGTGTAGTTGGCGATAGCAAGGACCATGGCAACGGCCGCGGTGTTGAGGTTGACAGGGTCGGAGAAGTCGACGCGGTTCTGCACCCAGATGCGAACGCCAAGCATTCCGATCATGCCGTAAAGGACGGTGGCTGCGCCGCCAAGAACACCGGGCGGAATGGTGGCGATGAGCTGGCCGAACTTGGGGAACATGGACAGTCCGAGCGCGCATAGCGCGGCAACCACGTAAGCCGCCGTTGAATACACGCGGGTTGCTGCCATGACGCCAATGTTCTCGGCATACGTTGTTGTTCCCGAACCGCCGCCGGAGCCGGCGATAGCGGTGGAGATGCCGTCAGCAAACAGTGCCCGTCCCGTAATGTCATCGAGATCCTGGCCAGTCATGGCGGACACGGACTTCACGTGGCCAATATTCTCGGCAACAAGAACGAGAACGACAGGAATGAACAGCCCCATGAGGGAGATGTCGAAGGATGGAGCCCGGAACTCGGGAACACCCACCCAGTCGGCGGAGCTGATCGCGGTGAAGTCGACCTCGCCCTGAATGATCGCGGCAATGTAGCCGGCGACAACGCCCAGCAGGATTGACAGCCTGCCGATGATGCCCTTGAAGAATACGGTGATGAAGAGAATGGCGGTGATTGTGACAACCGCGGTCACCGGTGCCTGGGCCACGTTGTTCCACGCGGCAGGTGCCAGGTTGAAACCGATAAGGGCAACGATCGAGCCCGTGACGATTGGCGGCATGAGCTTGTCGATCCAGCGGGCTCCCGCAAAATGCACGATAACGCCGACAACGGCTAGAGATGCACCGGTTGCAACAACGCCACCCTGGGCGAGTGAAGCAAGCTCCTCATCGAGAGGAACACCGCCGTTCGCCACATATCCGGTGACTGCGCCAATCGGGGCAAGCAGGGCAAAAGAAGACCCCAGGTAGCTGGGAAGCCTGCCCGAGGTAATAAGAAGGAACAGGATCGTTCCAACACCCGTGAAGAACAGTGTCGTAGCGGGATCAAAGCCGGTCAGTAGCGGAACGAGGAACGTTGCCCCGAACATCGCAACGACGTGCTGGGCGCCAATGCCAATGGTCTGAGGCCACGCCAGCCGTTCATTCGGTAGCACCACCTCTCCCGCTGCAATGGATTTGCCGTCTCCGTGGAGCTTCCAGTTGAACATTGCCATATGCGCCTCCTAAGCGTGATGCCACAGGTGATCTTAGGGCTTCTCGCCGCTTTCACGTCACCCCGTCCATGTGACATTCGTCAGAACCGACAAACCGTACACGGGCACTCGGGTGCTCCGGTGCCGGCATGCTTCGACGGAGTAGGAGGGAGCAATTCTGTATGTGCTCTAGCCAAGCAATACTGGATAGCGACACTATCGGATAGTGAAGATATCTGAACTAGCGCAACAGGCCCATGTGCCGGTGTCCGCGGTGAAGTACTACCAGCGGGAGGGCCTCCTGCCGGCCGGTGACAAAACCGCACCCAATCAAACCGATTACACAGAAATTCATGTCCGGCGAGTGCGGCTTGTTCGGGCACTTCTTGGGGTGGGTGGCCTCACGGTTGCCGCCGCAAAAGAAGTCATAGCCGCACTTGACACCAGCCCAACCTCCGACGTGTTCGGGATCGCCCAGCATGCAATGGGAGCTCCCAAAGCCTCAGGGGATGAGCCAAGCGAAAGAGCGCGGCAACGAATCTTAGATCTTGCCAATAAACAGGGCTGGGACATATCCGAAGGTAACCCGGGGTGGGAGATGGCGGCGAGGGCCCTCGAAGGCATGTGGACCATCGGAGTCGAACTCGATGGTGACTACCTGTCCGCATATGCCTCTGCCGCAAGCACTGTTGCGGCCGCGGATCTCGGTGCGCTTGCGAAACTTTCTGACCCGGATAGGCAAATTGAAGTTATGGTCGTTGGCAGCGTGCTCGGGCACCCGCTATTGATTGGCCTACGCCGCCTGGCGCACGAAGATAGCGGCCGGAAACTGTTCCCCTGTTCCGAGTAAGACACGACCTTAGAGCCAAGTCCGAGCGTGCGCGACCGAACTTTTAGACGACGCGGCTACGTCTCTCGACCGGGATGGACCGCCCTCACCAGAGAGACGACCCATGGAGAATCAAAACCACGTTGTCCTCGGAGGTAACGGAGTAACCGGAACGGAAACGATCAAGGCACTTGGGTCCAGGGGAGTCAACGCCATCTCCGTGGGACGGCGCTCGCACCCGGACCGGGCAGTGCGTTCCCATATCGCGGATCTCCTCGATCCTGATCAAGCCGCTCGCGCGCTTGCTGGTGCGGAGGTTGCCTATCTGACGGTCGGATTGCCCCACTCCGCCAAGAGCTGGCAGGAGCGGTGGCCACTCATCCTCGGGAACACCGTCGATGCTGCGACCAAGACTGGCACACACCTTGTCTACCTCGACAACGTCCACGCCTACGGCAAGGTCGATGGTCCAATGACGGAGCAGGTCCGAATAAGGCCATCCAGTAAGAAGGGCCAGGTGCGGGCTGAGGCTCTCGGCATGCTTGACTCCGCGGCCAGGGAGCGGGGGCTGTCCTATTCCATAGCGCGTAGCTCCGACTTCTACGGGCCGGGTGCTTCCATGAGCGTGTTCAACATGTTTGCCATCGAACCGGTTGCCAAGGGAAAGAAGGGTTCGTGGATATTTAATGCCAACGTGCCGCACTCCCTGACCTATACCCCAGACATCGGGCAAGCGCTCGCCACACTGGGAACGGATCCGCGGGGGAGGAGCGGCACCTGGCACATCCCCACCGCACCCGCGTTGACCGGCAGGCAATGCCTGGAGATTCTGACGGGACCCGGGGTCGGCACGAAGGTCATGTCGCAGATGTACATGCGGATTGGTGGACTGTTCAACGAGGCCGCCAGGGAAACGTTGGAGATGGCGTACCAGTACACCTGCCCCCACATCCTCGACTCCCACTTGTTCGAGTCAACGTTTGGCGTGGCACCGACCCCTATAGAAGAGGGGATAGCTCAAACACTTCGTGCGGCCAGGGCTGAGCTACGGGAGCTGGATGCCACGGGTGCCTGAGAGGCAGCGGTGGTGCTCGACCTGCCTGCCAAGCAGATCACTGTCGGTTTTCGCATGACGCGACCGTGGCTGACCCGTAGCCTGTATGGCGGACAGGGCACCGCCTTCCCTGGGGAGGCAGCATCCTTTGCTTGAGATATAACGTGTTTCACGATGTCAGCTCTTTCGAACCGAACCGGCGCCCGTTAGACTAGACAGGTCGCTTTCTTCCGGGGAATGCACGAGCTGGTGTTAGCCAGAACGCACTTTCCTCAGATGTTTGCACGTCCCATGGCTTTTCTGCCAGAATAGGACGGTTGCTCGAGAGAGCGTGAAAGACGTATGTCGGTCCCCAAGGATCGGCAGGAAAATAAAAAGGTTCACCGAAACCAACATAGGGCTGATTGTCGCGAGGTCTCTCGCGGTGAGACACTCCCGGATGCGGGTACAGGTGAACACTGCGGTTAAAGAGAGGTAGACGACGCCATGGCGGGACAGAAAATCCGCATCCGGCTCAAGTCATATGACCATGAGGTCATTGATAACGCGGCGAAGAAGCTCGTCGACGAAGTGACTCGTACCGGTGCACAGGTAGTTGGCCCGGTGCCGCTGCCCACCGAGAAGAACGTTTACTGTGTTATTCGTTCGCCCCACAAGTACAAGGACAGCCGCGATCACTTTGAGAAGCGTACGCATAAGCGGCTGATCGACATCATCGATCCCACGCCGAAGACCATCGATTCGCTCCAGCAGATCGACTTTTCAGGCGACGTTAGCGTCGAGATCAAGCTCTGAGGTTCATCATGTCCAACAAAACTGAAGCGGTTGCCGCTGCGCCCAAGGCGCTGCTAGGCACCAAGCTCGGCATGACTCAGGTCTGGGACGAGGCAGGCCGCCTGATCCCGGTCACTGTTGTGCGAGTAGGCACCAACGTTATTACGCAGGTGCGCACCCCCGAAGTTGACGGTTACTCCGCCATTCAGCTCGCCGTAGGCGACAAGAAGCCGAAGAACGTCACACAGCCCATGCAGGGCCATTTTGCCGCTGCTGGCACCACCCCGAAGCGCTACCTGGCTGAGATTCGTACCTCGGCAGCTGGCGAGTTCGAGAAGGGCCAGGAGCTCAACGCTGACGTCTTCGCCGCTGGCGATTCCGTTGACGTTGTCGGTACCACCAAGGGTAAGGGCACCGCTGGTGTCATGAAGCGCCACGGCTTTGCCGGTGTAGGCGCCTCCCACGGTCAGCACCGTAACCACCGCAAGGCCGGTTCGATCGGTGGGGCTTCGACCCCGTCCCGTGTCTTCCGTGGCCTGCGTATGGCCGGTCGTATGGGCAATGCCCGTCGCACCGTCCAGAACCTCACCATCCAGTCGGTTGATCTCGAGAACGGCCTGCTCCTCGTAGCTGGCGCCGTCCCGGGCAACAAGGGTGGCCTCGTCGTAGTCCGCACCGCCACGAAGGGAGCCTAGTCATGGCAAACCTCACCGTCGACATTCTCGACGCCGCTGGCGCGAAGTCCGGTTCGTTCGATCTCCCCGCGGAGATCTTCGATGTCGAGCTGAACATCCCCCTGATTCACCAGGTTGTCGTCGCCCAGCAGGCAGCAGCCCGCCGCGGCACCGCCGCCACCAAGACCCGTGCAGCAGTGCGCGGTGGTGGTCGCAAGCCGTACAAGCAGAAGGGCACCGGTCGTGCTCGTCAGGGCTCGATCCGCGCTCCGCAGTTCGCCGGAGGTGGCGTGGTCCACGGACCGCAGCCCCGCTCCTACGAGCAGCGCACCCCCAAGAAGATGAAGGCAGCAGCGCTCCGTTCGGCTCTGTCCGACCGCGCCCGCGCAGGCCGCATCCACGTTGTCTCGGCATTCGTCGCTGGTGACACCCCGTCCACCAAGGCCGCTCGCGGTCTCCTCGAGACGGCAGTGGAGAGCCGCAAGGCACTCGTCGTTGTCTCCCGTGAAGACCAGCTCAACACGAAGTCGGTTCGTAACCTCGCAGAGGCACACGTCCTGACCGTGGAGCAGCTCAACACCTATGACGTCATGGTCGCTGACGATGTCGTCTTCACCGAGTCTGCTATCGCGACGTTCGTCGGTGGCGGCCAGGAGGAGGAGAAGTGACTCTGAATCGCAAGGATCCGCGCGACATCATTATTCGCCCGATCGTTACCGAAAAGTCGTACCGACTTGAGGACGAAGGCAAGTATGTATTCGAGGTTGCGCCGAGCGCCAACAAGACCCAGATCAAGATCGCTATCGAGCAGATCTTCGACGTCAAGGTTGACTCGGTCAACACCATGAACCGCAAGGGCAAGACCCGCCGCACCCGTGACGGTATTGGCAAGCGCAAGGACATCAAGCGCGCCATCGTCTCGCTGCGCGAGGGTTCCATCGAACTTTACGGGCAGATCGGCTGAGGCCGGCAGGAAGATTGAGGATTTAACTCATGGGTATCCGCAAGTACAAGCCCACGACCCCGGGTCGTCGCGGCTCGTCCGTGGCTGACTTTGTCGAGCTGACCCGCTCCGAGCCGGAGAAGTCGCTCGTCCGTCCGCTGCACAAGACCGGCGGTCGTAACAACACCGGTCGTATCACCACTCGCCACAAGGGCGGTGGCCACAAGCGCCAGTACCGCGTCATCGACTTCCGTCGTCATGACAAGGACGGCGTGCCGGCAACGGTCGCTCACATCGAGTACGACCCGAACCGCACCGCACGCATCGCTCTTCTGCACTTCGCAGATGGCGACAAGCGCTACATCATTGCTCCCTCCCGCATCAAGCAGGGCGATCGCATCGAGCAGGGACCGTCGGCTGACATCAAGCCCGGCAACAACCTGCCGCTGCTCAACATCCCCGTTGGTACCGTCATCCACGCCGTGGAGATGCGTCCCGGTGGCGGTGCGAAGATCGCTCGCTCGGCAGGCGCCTCGGTCCAGCTGGTCGCTAAGGAAGGCAAGAACGCGCAGCTGCGCATGCCGTCCGGTGAGATCCGCAACGTCGACGCCCGCTGCCGTGCAACGGTTGGCGAGGTCGGCAACGCCGAGCAGCTCAACGTCAGCTGGGGCAAGGCAGGCCGCATGCGCTGGAAGGGCGTTCGTCCTTCGGTCCGCGGTGTTGTCATGAACCCGTTCGACCACCCGCACGGCGGTGGCGAGGGCAAGACGTCCGGCGGTCGCCATCCTGTTTCCCCCTGGGGACAGAAGGAAGGCCGTACGCGTCACGCCAACAAGGCCAGCGACAAGCAGATCGTGCGTCGCCGCAAGTCCGGTAAGAACCGATAGGAGAGGGCAATGCCACGCAGTCTTAAGAAGGGCCCCTTCGTCGACGAGCACCTTCAGAAGAAGGTCGATGCTCAGAACGAAAAGGGCAGCAAGAACGTCATCAAGACGTGGTCCCGCCGTTCGGTCATCACGCCGGACTTCCTGGGCCACACATTCGCAGTCCACGACGGCCGCAAGCATGTTCCGGTGTTCGTCACCGAATCGATGGTCGGTCACAAGCTCGGAGAGTTTGCTCCGACCAAGACCTTCCGGGGTCACGACAAGGACGACCGCAAGGGACGCCGCCGCTAAGGCGCGCCGCGAGCCAGAAGAAAGTTAGGAACACATGGAAGCCAAGGCACAGGCGAAATACGTGCGTATTACGCCCATGAAGGCACGCCGTGTCGTGGACCACGTCCGCGGAATGCGTGCTGTCGACGCGGTCGACGTGCTGCGATACGCTCCCCAGGCCGCTGCGGAACCCGTCCGCAAGCTCCTGGAATCGGCAGTGGCGAATGCTCGCCAGTCCGCCGACCAGGCCGGCGAGCGATTCGACATCGACGCGCTTCGCATCGTAGAGAGCTACGTTGACGAGGGCCCGACGATGAAGAGGATCCAGCCCCGCGCTCAGGGTAGGGCCAACCAGATCCTTAAGCGCACGAGCCACATCACGATCATTGTCGGCGACGCCGTCGCCGCTGAGTCCAAGAGGAGGGCCCGATAGTGGGACAAAAGGTCAACCCGACCGGGTTCCGACTCGGCATTACCACCGAACACCGTTCGCGCTGGTTCGCTGACTCGACCGTTAAGGGACAGCGCTACCAGGACTTCGTCGCCGAAGACATTGCCATCCGCAACATGATGGAGGAGGGACTTGAGCGCGCAGGAATTTCCCGCGTCAATATTTCCCGCAAGTCAGGCCGCGTTGAGATCGACATCTACACTGCACGCCCCGGCATCGTTATCGGTCGCCGCGGCGCTGAGGCTGATCGCCTCAAGCAGCAGCTCGAGAAGCTGACCGGCCGCGCCGTCCAGCTGAACATCCTCGAGGTCAAGAACCCCGAAGCAGACGCACAGCTCGTCGCACAGGGCATCGCGGAGCAGCTCGCTTCCCGCGTGTCCTTCCGCCGCGCCATGCGCAAGGGCGTTCAGTCCGCGCTTCGCTCCGGCGCCAAGGGCATTCGTGTCCAGGTTGCAGGTCGTCTCGGCGGCGCCGAGATGTCCCGCTCGGAGTTCTACCGCGAAGGCCGTGTGCCCCTGCACACCCTGCGCGCCAACATCGACTTTGGCTTCCACGAGGCCAAGACCACCTTTGGTCGTATCGGTGTCAAGGTTTGGATCTACAAGGGCGATATCACGGAGGCCGAGTACCAGCGTCAGCTGAACGAGGCTCCCCGCGGTCGCGGCCGTGGCGGCGACCGCCGCGGTGGCGCGCGTCGTCCCCGTCCGGCTAAGGCACAGGCCGACCAGGCCGCAACGACCAGCGAATCGGAGGCATAGGCATGCTTATCCCTCGCAGGACTAAGTACCGCAAGCAGCACCGCCCGACCCGTTCGGGTTACTCCAAGGGCGGCAACCAGATCGCGTTCGGCGATTACGCCATCCAGGCTCTCGAGCCGGCGTACATCACCAACCGTCAGATTGAGGCTGCTCGTATCGCCATGACTCGTCACGTCAAGCGTGGTGGCAAGGTGTGGATTAACATCTTCCCGGACCGCCCCCTGACGAAGAAGCCTGCCGAAGTCCGCATGGGCTCCGGTAAGGGCTCGGTCGAGTTCTGGGTTGCGAACATCAAGCCCGGACGTATCCTCTTCGAGCTGTCCGGCGTTGACGAGCAGCTCGCTCGCGAGGCCATGTCTCGTGCGCAGCACAAGCTCCCCATTAAGACTCGTTTCGTTATGCGTGAAGGCGGTGACAACTGATGGCAGTAGGAACCAAGGGACTTTTCCCCGACGACCTCGACCAGATGACTGACAAGGAGCTCGCAGAGCGCCTCGCCGAGTGCAAGGCTGAGCTCTTCAATCTGCGCTTCTCCGCCGCCACCGGGCAGCTCGAGGACCACGGTCGACTTAAGGCTGTTCGTCGTGACGTCGCCCGCATCTACACGATCGCTCGCGAACGTGAACTCAACATCCGTACCGCTCCCGCTGAGAAGGAATGAGGCAGACAGTGACTGAGACTCAGAACACCGAAACTGTCGAGCGCAACTACCGGAAGACCGCACGCGGCTACGTCGTGTCCGACAAGATGGACAAGACCGTGGTTGTCGAGGTCGAGGAGCAGGTGAAGCACGCCAAGTACGGCAAGGTTATCCGTCGCTCCAAGAAGGTCAAGGCGCACGACGAGAACAACGAAGTGCACGTGGGAGACCTCGTGCGCATCATGGAGACCCGCCCGCTGTCTGCTACCAAGCACTACCGCGTGGTCGAGGTCATCGAGAAGGCCAAGTAGTCTTCCCCAACCACCCATCCGTTCGGCCAGGCTCGCAAGAGAACCGGCACGACGACAGGAGATAGTTCATGATCCAGCAAGAGTCGCGGCTCAAGGTCGCCGATAACACCGGTGCAAAGGAAATCCTCTGCATCAAGGTGCTCGGTGGCTCCGGCCGGCGCTACGCCGGAATCGGCGACGTCATCGTCGCCACCGTCAAGGATGCAATCCCTGGCGGCAATGTTAAGAAGGGCGAGGTCGTCAAGGCCGTTATCGTCCGTACCCGCAAGGAAAGCCGCCGTCCCGACGGCTCGTACATCCGCTTCGACGAGAATGCTGCCGTCATTATCAAGACCGATGGTCTTGAGCCCCGCGGCACCCGTATTTTCGGTCCGGTGGGTCGCGAGCTGCGTGACAAGCAGTTCATGCGTATCGTTTCGCTCGCTCCGGAGGTGCTCTAAATGGCGAAGATCAAGAAGGGCGATCTCGTCCAGGTGATCGCCGGTCGCGATAAGGGTCAGCAGGGCCGCGTGCTCAGCATCGACACCCAGCGTGATCGCGTGATCGTCGAAGGCGTTATGCGCGTCAAGAAGCACACGAAGGCCGGCCAGCCGGGCTCGTCTGCTTCCGGCGGCATCGAGACCGTCGAAGCCCCCATCCACATTTCGAACGTTGCCCTCGTGGGCCCGGACAAGAAGCCGGTTCGCGTTGGTTACAAGGAAGTTGAAGTTGAGCGCGACGGTCGTGTCCGCAAGACTCGCGTCCGCATCGGCCGCCGTGGCGGAGAGGAGATCGAGCTGTGAGCGAAGCAACGACTGAGAAGGTATACCCGCGTCTCAAGACGAAGTACCGCGAAGAGATCGTGCCCGCCCTGATCAAGGAATTCAACATTCCTAACCCCAATCAGGTAGCCAAGCTCGAGAAGATCGTTGTGAACATGGGTGTCGGTGACGCTGCCCGTGACTCGAAGGTCATCGACGGCGCCATTGCCGACCTGACCCTCATCACCGGTCAGAAGCCGCAGATCACCAAGGCACGCAAGTCCATCGCGCAGTTCAAGCTGCGTGAAGGCCAGGCCATCGGTGCGCACACCACACTCCGTGGGGACCGCATGTGGGAGTTCCTCGACAGGCTTCTGTCGCTGGCTCTGCCCCGTATCCGCGACTTCCGTGGCCTCTCCCCGAAGCAGTTCGACGGTCACGGCAACTACACGTTCGGTCTGACCGAGCAGTCGATGTTCCACGAGATCAACCTGGACAAGGTCGATCGCACGCGTGGTATGGACATCACCGTCGTGACCACCGCTGACAACGATGAAGAGGGCCGTGCGCTCCTTCGCAACCTCGGTTTCCCGTTCAAGGAAAACTGAGCACGCTTTGAATAGCATCCACCCGCTGGCAATTCCATCTACGTCGCAGGTCCTAAGGAAACCGCGACGGGAAAGGGCGCAGGCCCGATGACAATGACAGACCCTATCGCAGACATGCTGACGCGTCTGCGAAACGCCAACTCGGCGTACCACGACACGGTTTCCATGCCGTACTCGAAGCTCAAGGGAGCAATCTCTGAGATCCTCGTCCGCGAGGGTTACATCGCGAGCTTCGACGTTGACGATGCAGAGGTCGGTAAGACCCTCACGCTCAACCTGAAATTTGGACCGAACCGTGAGCGCTCGCTCGCCGGCCTTCGTCGTATCTCGAAGCCCGGTCTGCGCGTTTACGCAAAGTCGACAAAGCTGCCCACCGTCCTCGGTGGCCTCGGCGTGGCAATTCTTTCCACGTCCTCTGGCCTGCTGACGGACCGTGAGGCCAAGGATAAGGGTGTAGGCGGAGAAGTCCTCGCCTACATCTGGTAAGGGAGGTACACAGATATGTCTCGTATTGGCAAGCTGCCTGTGACCATCCCGTCCGGTGTTGACCTCACCATCGACGGCCAGCTCGTTACGGTGAAGGGCCCCAAGGGCACCCTCTCCTACGAGGTTCCGGCCCCGATTACGGTCGCTCAGGAGGACGGCGCGGTAGTCGTGTCCCGTCCCGATGACGAGCGCGAGTCGCGTTCGCTGCACGGCCTGGTCCGCACACTCATCTTCAACAACGTTACCGGCGTGACCGAGGGCTTCTCCAAGAAGCTCGAGATCGTTGGCACGGGCTACCGCGCACAGGCCAAGGGTTCCGACCTTGAACTGTCGCTCGGCTACTCGCACACGATCTCGGTCAAGGCTCCCGAAGGAATTACGTTCCAGCTCGAGGGCAACAACAAGATCACGGTTAGCGGTATCGACAAGCAGCAGGTTGGCGAGATCGCGGCTAACATCCGCAAGCTCCGCAGGCCTGAACCGTACAAGGGCAAGGGCGTTCGCTACGAAGGCGAGCACGTCCGCCGCAAGGCCGGAAAGGCTGGTAAGTGATGGCTGTCTCGATCAAGGGCAAGGGCAAGTTTGTTGCCCGCAAGCGTCGGCACCTTCGCCTTCGCAAGAAGATTACCGGTACCGCCGCGCGCCCGCGTCTCGTCGTTACCCGATCCAACCGCCACATCGTGGCCCAGGTTATCGACGACCTGGCTGGCGCAACCATTGTGTCCGCTTCGTCGCTCGAAGCTGACCTCCGGGCAGATGATGGTGACAAGACCGCTAAGGCACGAAAGGTCGGCGAACTCGTCGGCGAACGTGCCAAGGCTGCAGGTGTTGACTCCGTGGTCTTTGACCGCGGCGGTAACCAGTACCATGGTCGCGTAGCGGCAGTGGCAGACGGTGCCCGCGAGTCCGGTCTGACCCTGTAGCGACGGAACGAGAGTAGAGGAAAACTATGGCTGCATCGCAGCGTCGGACCAACGGTCCGCAAGACGGCGAGCGCAACAATGAGCGTTCCGGTTCCGACCGTCCCAGGGGACGTCGGGGCAACAACGACCGTCGCAACGAACAGAAAGACGCCTACATCGAGCGCGTCGTCACCATCAACCGTGTGTCGAAGGTGGTGAAGGGTGGCCGTCGCTTCTCCTTCACGGCTCTCGTCGTCGTCGGTGATGGCAACGGCACCGTCGGTGTTGGCTACGGCAAGGCCAAGGAAGTGCCCCAGGCTATTTCCAAGGGCACCGAGGAAGCGAAGAAGAACTTCTTCCGCGTCCCGCTCATTGGCCGCACGATCCCGCACATCACCCAGGGTGAGGACGCCGCAGGCGTTGTCTTCCTGCGCCCGGCGTCCCCGGGTACCGGCGTTATCGCCGGCGGTCCGGTCCGTGCAGTCATGGAAGCCGCTGGCATTCATGACATCCTGACCAAGTCGCTGGGTTCGTCCAACGCCATCAACATCGTCCGCGCAGCCGTGGCAGCGCTTCGCCAGCTCGAGCAGCCCGAGGCTGTTGCCGCACGTCGTGGCAAGTCCCTCGAGCAGGTCGCTCCTGCCGCGATGCTCCGCCAGCGCGCGTCCTACGACGCCGAGCAGCGTGAGAAGCAGGCAGCCGATGCGGCTGAGGCTGAGAACGAAGCTGCTGCGTCCGGAGTTGGTGCGTGATGCTGAAGATTACCCAGACCAAGTCCACCATTGGTGGAACCAAGAAGCAGAGGGACACGATGCTGTCGCTCGGCCTGCGCAAGATCGGCCAGTCCGTCGAGCGTGAGGATCGTCCCGAGGTTCGTGGAATGATTAACATCGTTTCGCACCTCGTCACCGTAGAGGAGGCATGATGTCGGAAAACACGAACGACGTCACCAAGCTTCACGATCTCGCTCCCGCGCCGGGTTCACACAAGTCGAAGACTCGTGTCGGCCGTGGTGAGGGCTCGAAGGGCAAGACCGCGGGTCGCGGAACCAAGGGCACGAAGGCCCGCTACCAGGTTCCGATCGGCTTCGAAGGTGGCCAGATGCCGCTGCACATGCGTATGCCGAAGCTGCGCGGGTTCAAGAACCCGTTCCGCGTCGAATACCAGGTTGTGAACCTGGATCGCATCAACTCCCTCTTCCCCGAGGGCGGCGACGTCACCGTCGAGGAGCTCGTAGCCAAGGGTGCGGTCCGCAAGGGCCACCCGGTGAAGGTTCTCGGCACTGGCGAGATCTCGGTCAAGGTCTCCGTGGCAGTCGACAAGTGGTCGGCTTCCGCGCAGAAGAAGATCGAAGCCGCCGGCGGAACCATTTCCGCGCGATGAAGTTCATCTAGCCAACGAGGCGGGCCAATCGGCCCGCCTCGTTGCACGCTTACCAAGCACGTAAGTATCGAGTTTCAGGCCTTGAATCGGTCATAGCGATTCGCGTCAGTCACGATACACTGACTTGTGGCCCGCACGGGGCCATACCATCAAGGAGGAAGTTTGCTTTCCGCATTCGTCTCGGCCTTCCGCACACCGGACCTGCGCCGCAAGCTGCTGTTCACGCTGGGCATTATCGTCATTTACCGATTCGGCACCTACATGCCTGCCCCGGGCGTCAGCTATGAAAACGTCCAGGTGTGTTTGAACCAGTCCGGTTCCGAGGGCCTGCTACCCATGCTCAACATGTTTTCGGGCGGGGCCATGTTCCAGATGTCGGTGTTTGCGCTCGGCATCATGCCCTACATTACTGCCTCGATTATTGTGCAGCTCCTGCGGGTTGTTATCCCGCGGTTCGAAGAGCTCCAAAAGGAAGGCCAGTCGGGCCAGGCCAAGCTCACGCAGTACACCCGTTACCTCACCATCGGCCTTGCCGTCATGCAGTCCGCCGTTGTTATCACCGTGGCGAACTCCAGCCTCTTCCTCGGATGTACGGTTGATCCGTTCCCCGACACCTCGGCAGGCATGGTCCTCATGGCTATTCTTGCGATGACCGCGGGTACCGGCCTCATCATGTGGATGGGTGAGCAGATCACCGAACGCGGCGTCGGCAATGGCATGTCGATCCTCATCTTCGCCGGTATCTGTGCGTCCTTCCCGCCCGCCATGGGCCAGGTGCTCATGTCGTCCAACGGTGTCCGCAACTTCATCCTGATCCTCGCTCTGTTCCTCGCAATCACCCTTGTTGTTGTGTTTGTTGAGCAGTCGCAGCGCCGCATTCCCGTGCAGTACGCCAAGCGCGTTGTCGGCCGCCGCACCTACGGTGGTTCGACCACTTACATCCCGATCAAGATCAACATGGCGAACGTCATCCCGGTTATCTTCGCGTCCTCCCTCCTGGCACTGCCGACGATGGCGATCCAGTTCGGTGACTCGAATGCGGGCTGGGTTCAGTGGCTGGCAGCTAACTACAACCAGACGTCCTGGCTCTACCTGCTGACCTTCGCTCTTCTCATCATCTTCTTCGCGTTCTTCTACACGTCGATCACGTTCAACCCCGAAGAGGTTGCGGACAACATGAAGCGCTACGGCGGCTTTATCCCCGGCATCCGTGCCGGTGCTCCGACCGCCCAGTACCTGAAGAACGTCATCACCAGGATTACGTGGGTGGGTTCGTTCTACCTCGCGATTATCGCGCTCATCCCGACTGTGATCTTCACCCAGATGGGCATCACGATGATGGCATTCGGCGGAACGTCGATCATCATTATCGTGGGCGTCGGACTCCAGACCGTGAAGGACATCGACGCTCAGCTCCAGCAACGACACTACGAAGGTTTCCTCCGATGAAGCGAATGATTATCCTCGGCGCCCCCGGCGCCGGCAAGGGCACCCAGGCAAAGGTTCTCTGCGAGAAGCTCGGCATTCCCCAGATCTCCACCGGAGCGATCTTCCGTGCCAACATTTCTGAAGGCACCGACCTCGGCAAGCTCGCCCAGGGCTACATCGATCGCGGCGAGTTCGTCCCGGACGAGATCACCGATTCCCTGGTGAAGGACCGTCTCCACCAGGAGGACACCCAGGACGGCTTCCTCCTCGACGGCTACCCCCGCACACTCGCGCAGGTTGGTGCTCTTGACGAGATCCTTCTCGAGCAGGGCCACACCCTCGACATCGTCATTGAGCTCGTTACCGAGCGCGAGGCTCTTGTCGAGCGTCTCCTCAAGCGCGCCGAGATCGAAGGCCGCGCGGACGACACCGAGGACGTTATTAGGCGCCGCATGGAGGTCTACCTCGAGCAGACCAAGCCGCTGTCCCGCGTCTACGAGCAGCGTGGCATCCTCGTCGAAATTGATGGTCTTGGCACCATCGAAGAGGTCCAGGAGCGCATCCGCGAAGCGGTCCAGGGACGTTGATGTTCGGACGGGAATCGATCGAGTACAAGTCGAACGAGCAGATCCTCAAGATTCGGGAAGCGGCCCTCGTTGTTGCCGACATCCACGATGCTCTGCGCGAGGCCGCGAAACCCGGTGTTACCACCGGGGAACTTGATCTCGTAGCTGCCCGCGTCCTCCAGGACGCGGGAGCCCGCTCCAACTTCCTTGGCTATTACGACTACCCGGCCAACGCCTGCATCTCCGTCAACGAGGTCATCGTGCACGGGATCCCGGGGGACCGGGTCCTCACGGATACCGATATTGTTTCGTTTGACTGCGGGGCAATCGTCGACGGCTGGCATGGGGATGCGTGCTTCACGCTCTGCATGCCGAATGCCTCCGAAGCGGACCGCAAGCTGTCGGAAAACACGGAGACTGCCATGTGGGCTGGCATCGCCGCCCTCGCCACCGCCAAGCACGTGGGTGAAGTTGGGGGAGCGATCGAAGACTATGTGGATTCGATCCCCGAGGACAACCGTCCCGGTCTCGTTGAGGAGTACATGGGCCACGGCATCGGTTCCGCCATGCACCAGCCCCCGGATGTCCTCAACTATCGCGCAAAGAACAAGGGCGCGAAGCTGAAGCCCGGCATGGTGCTTTGCGTAGAGCCGATGCTGACCATCGGCAGCCCCGAGAGCAAGGTTCTCGAGGATGACTGGACGGTCATCACGACCGACGGTTCGAACGCGAGCCACTGGGAGCATGAGGTTGCCATCCACAAGGGTGGCATCTGGGTGCTGACGGCGCGCGATGGGGGAGCGGAAGGCCTGAGACCCTTCGGCGTGACCCCGGTCCCGCTCGGCTGATCCGTTCGAAACGGAATCAGGACTCCGTTCGAGAAACCGGATCGAAAGTTCTGGAATCGGTACCAGATCAGGACGAACTCTATATATTCATGATGAAGGCTCGGTCGGATGAAACATCTGGCCGGGCCTTCATCATTGCCTAAGGTTCCTCTTGCTCTTTCCCCGGGTGTGTGCCGTTACACGCGTATCGGCACTGTAAAACGGGGCGCCCATCCTCTAAACTGAATAGTCGGTGCCTTGTACCAGCAGGGATACCGTAGCTATCAACCGATAGCACTAGAAGATTAACTGCGTTAGCGGGGGTTATGGCGAAAAAAGAAGGCGTCATCGAGGTCGAGGGCACTGTCTCAGAGGCATTGCCCAACGCGATGTTCCGTGTAGAGCTGACAAATGGGCACATTGTGCTCGCCCACATTTCGGGCAAGATGCGTCAGCACTACATCAAGATTCTGCCCGAGGACCGGGTCGTTGTGGAGCTCACTCCTTACGATCTGACCCGCGGTCGCATCGTCTATCGCTACAAGTAAGCCCCGCCCTACACCAAGCCCGGGAACCCTTCCGGGCTTAAAGAAGGTTGGACATGAAGGTCAAGCCAAGCGTGAAGCGCATCTGTGACAGCTGCAAGGTGATCCGTCGCCACGGCAACGTCATGGTTATTTGCACGAACCCACGGCACAAGCAGCGCCAGGGCTGAATCCCTGGAAGCGGGCACACGCCCGCGACAGCGCTACAGATCAACCCGGGGCCCGGAGGCCCTGGACCAGGAACTGGACGGTAGCGCACCACACCTCCGGCCTACCAACAGGAGTAAACGTTGGCACGTATTTCAGGTGTTGACCTCCCCCGCGAGAAGCGGGTCGAGGTTGCTCTCACCTACATTTATGGCATTGGGCGCACCCGCGCCTCCGAGATCCTTGCCGCAACTGGCGTCTCGCCCGACGTTCGGATGAAGGACATCTCCGAAGAGGACCTGGTGAAGATTCGCCAGTTCATCGAAGGCAACTACGAGGTGGAGGGTGACCTTCGCCGCGAGGTTCAGGCCGACATCCGTCGCAAGATCGAAATTGGCAGCTACCAGGGTATCCGCCACCGTCGCGGCCTGCCCGTCCGCGGCCAGCGCACCAAGACCAACGCACGTACGCGTAAGGGTCCGAAGCGCACCGTTGCAGGCAAGAAGAAGTAGTTCGCGCTAGCGAACCGATGATCTCAAGGAGAATGTAGATAATGCCCCCCAAGTCACGTACTGCTACTCGCCCGCGTCGGGCGATGCGCAAGAACATCGTTAACGGACAGGTCCACATCAAGTCGACCTTCAATAACACCATCGTTACCATCACCGACCCGACCGGTGCCGTCCTCGCGACCGCATCGTCCGGCATGATGGGTTTCAAGGGCTCTCGTAAGTCCACCCCTTACGCTGCACAGCTCGCCGCCGAGACGGCTGCTCGTCGCGCCATGGAGACCGGCCTCAAGAAGGTTGACGTCTTTGTTAAGGGCCCCGGCTCGGGCCGCGAAACCGCGATCCGTACCCTGACCGCCAACGGCCTCGAGGTCACCTCCATTCAGGACGTCACCCCGCAGGCTCACAACGGTTGCCGCCCGCCCAAGCGCCGCCGCGTCTGATTGTTAATCCGGGCCATCCGGCACCGGTTCCGTACTGCAGTGTCATATAGCGGTCACTGCTGAAAGGAAATACATCGTGCAAATCGCACAGCGTCCCGTCCTCTCCGAGGAAGTCGTCTCCGAGTACCGTGCACGGTTCATTCTTGAGCCGCTCGAGCCGGGCTTCGGCTACACCCTGGGCAACTCCCTTCGCCGCACCCTGCTGTCGTCTATCCCGGGCGCAGCAGTCACTTCGATCAAGATCGACTCGGTTCTTCACGAGTTCACCACGATCGAGGGCGTGAAGGAAGATGTCTCCGAGATCATCCTGAACATCAAGGAACTCGTTGTCTCCTCCGAGAACGACGAGCCCGTTCAGATGTATGTTCGCAAGCAGGGCCCGGGTGTCGTCACCGCTGGTGACATCAACCCGCCCGCAGGTGTAGAGATCCACAACCCGGACCTCGTCATTGCCAATCTCAACGAGAAGGGCAAGATCGAGATCGACCTCATTGTCGAGCGTGGCCGCGGATATGTGTCCGCCGCGCAGAACAAGGATCCCGAGGCCGAGATTGGTCGTATCCCCGTCGATTCGATCTACTCGCCGGTTCTCCAGGTCTCGTACAAGGTCGAAGCTACTCGTGTTGAGCAGCGCACCGACTTCGACAAGCTCATCATTGATGTCGAGACGAAGCCGTCGACGAATCCTCGCGACGCATTTGCTTCTGCTGGCAAGACGCTTGTCGAGCTCTTCGGACTCGCAGCGGAACTCAACCTCGAGGCTGAGGGTATCGAGCTCGGCGAAGCACCGGTGGAGGAAACGCAGTCGTCTGACCTGCAGCGCCCCATCACCATTCTGAATCTCCCCGCACGTTCGCAGAACTGCCTGCAGCGTGAGGGAATCGAAACCATTGGCCAGCTCATCCTGCGCTCTGAGGCAGATCTGCTGGATATTCGTAACTTCGGTGCGAAGTCGATTGAGGACGTGAAGGACGAGCTCGCAAAGCTTGACCTTCAGCTCAAGGATTCGCCGGCCGGCTTCATGGGCGGCTTCGACGATTCCTACGGTTCGTCCATGTTCAGCGACGACGCCTCGCACTGACAATAATTTCAAGGAGACATCATGCCTCAGCCCGCTAAGGGTCCCCGCCTCGGGGGAAGCGCCGCACACGAAAAGGCCATGCTGGCCAATCTCGCGAAGGCCCTGTTCGAGCACGGCTCGATCACGACGACCGAGAAGCGTGCACAGCGCCTCCAGCCGTACGCGGAACGTATCATCACCAAGGCGAAGAAGGGCACGACCGCCGCTCGCCGTGACGTCCTCAAGGACATCACGGACCGCTCGGCCGTTGCCATCCTCTTCGATGAGCTCGCCCCGACCTTCGCCGAGCGTCAGGGTGGCTACACCCGTATCGTCAAGGTAGGCAACCGCAAGGGCGACAACGCCCCCATGGCCATCATCTCGCTCGTCACCGAGCCCGTCTCGCCGAAGCAGGCTGTTGTTGCCGAGGCCGAGAAGGCTGCCGTCAAGGCTGCTGACGCCGACGAGACCGTTGAGTCGCCGGAGTCCGCTGAGTCGGTTGACTCGCCCGAGTCCGCTGATTCGGTCGATTCGCCTGAGTCTGCCGATTCCGTTGATTCGGCAGAGTCCGCCGAGTCGGCAGAGTCCACCGAGGACAAGGTCGAAGAGGACAAGTAGAACATTGAAAGTGGTGGGGTCGAGGTTTTCCTCGGCCCCATTACTTATTCCAGGCATCATTCACCGGCGCTGAGGCGCCGGTTTTTTGTATACGCAAGTCGCAACCGCTCCTTGTTCGCGCGGAGGGATTCGACAGTTCTTGTCGTCTGGGCTGGACGAGACCGGTTTGTCCTGGTCGAATGGTGGAAGAGAGGAATGGTGTCACCATGAGATTGATGGAAGAGGCGCAGAAAGTGCTAGCGAGCGCGTTGGAAGCCGAGAACGGACGCTATGCGGAACTGTTGCTACACGACGGGCCGCTGCGGCAGAGCCTGATTGGGTTGCGTCAGGGAACGGAGCTTGCGGCACACAACTCACCGCCTGCCGCCTCCATGTATGTCATCACCGGTGGGGTTGATATTGTCGGCGCGGAGGCGGACAGTCTCGACGAGGGGGACATGAAGATTCTCACCCATGTGCGGCATGGAGTTTTTGCGCGCGAGGACTCGGTTTTCCTGTTGACAACGGTCACCGGAATTGTCGAGCGGGAGAGCCACGACGAACGGAAATCTGAAGAGCAAGGCTCTCATTAGTAAGTTTGTACTTGATACACAACACATCAGATGTATTCACATAAGTTTCTCCGATAACATCTTTCTGGGTCATCAAATTGTTATAGATTTGAGACCTTAGACCAGATGATTCATATCCGGAGGAAGACATCTTGCCGATCGCACGACGCCTGTATAGTTCACTTCTCGCAGTCTTGCTTATACTCTCCGGCGGACTTATTGCCGCCCCTGCGCTTGGTGCAGGAAGCCCCGGCCTTGGAACTGATCCAGGCCGCGGCACCATCGTTGCATCTGACCTCGATGTCGATCAGGTCGCCATTCAAGCGGCTGCTATGCCCGCGGTGCGGAGCATCCGCGCGCAGATGTACGACGACAAGGAAGTACTTTTCAACGGACAGCCCCTGTATCGGGCCGTCGATCAGGCGGGCCTGTCCCGCTCTGAATACATCAATGGCGTTTCATGGGATACGAATCTTGAGAAGTCCGCGATCCAGCGTGCCTACGAACAGAACATTGTCTGGGGCCACGTACGTCCCGACGGTGGCTCCTACAAGGAAGCGGACCTTCTCGGCAAGTGGCCGGGCGAGATCCTCACAACCCAGGCTGACATTGCGGTTGCTATCGCCGATGTTGAAAAGGGCTCCTGGGCGGGGTGTCTGTGATCAACTATTTGTAGGTCGTTTCAGCTCTGGTTGTGTGCCATGTGAGCGGCCTGTTTCAGGCCAAAAGAGCGCTAAGAAGTAGGCCAGACAATCCCCGTTCAGGGGAAGCCTTCATTTTGGTTTGGAAGTTCAACATTCACCCAGTGGCGGGTGTCTTGCCCTGTGCTCGAGAAGGACATGGGCCCGCCACCGGCAGATAGGTTCCTTGTGGTGCTACCCCGTAGAAAGCGTGAGCACCAGAAGGGCTGGAAAGCAGATGACGGTACCCATGTCGTTACAAGAAACTATCAGAAGTCTTGACTCCAACGGAGTCTCTGGACGAGAAATCGCCCGACAGCTCGGCCTGAGCCGAGCCACAGTCACGAAATACATCAGCCAAACCGATTTCTCACCCGTCCCACCATTACCGGCACCGCGCCCGGGAGCCTCAGTACTCAATGGGCTAACTCACGTTATTGAACAGTGGCTAGTCGAGGATCAGGGGCAACCGGTCAAGCAGCGCCACACCGCGAAGCGGGTCATGGACCGTCTCATAGACGAACACGGCTACACCGGCGCATACTCCTCGGTCCAACGATTTGTGAAGGCCTGGAAAGCATCGAACCGTGAACCTGGCGCAGGCTTCACCGAGCTGGCGTGGCAGGCCGGGGTTGTACAAGTTGATTTCGGTCAAGCCGAAGCGATCATCGCCGGGATCGGGCAGGTGCTGCACATGCTGGTGATCACCTTCCCGTTTTCCAACATGAGATACGTGCAAGCCTTTCGCGGTGAAACCGCCGAATGTGTCTGCCACGGACTGCGCACCGTCTTCGAACACGTGGGCAGAGTACCCAGGCTGATGATCTTTGATAATGCCACCGGGATCGGGCGCAGGGTCGGCACCACGGTTGTGGAATCGAAACTGTTTAGTGCGTTCAAAGTCCACTACCGTTCCCAGTCCAGGTACTGCAACCCCTATTCCGGACACGAGAAAGGCAGCGTGGAAAACGCTGTCGGCTTCCTACGCCGTAACCTCATGGTCCCCCTACCTGAGGCCGGCTCTCTAGCCGAGCTCAACGCGCAGCTCCTGACCCGCTGCGACAGTCTCGCTACGGCTGTGCATTACCGCAAAGGACTGCCACTCGGTGAGCTCTTCGTCCAAGATGTAGCCGCGTCACTGGAGTTGCCCGGGGTCGGCTTTGACCCGGTCCGCTACGAATCCCGTAAAGCTGACAAGACCGGCAATCTCCACATTGATGGCAACACCTACGCCGCAGGACCCTCTTTCTACGGACGGACCCTCACCGTGGGGATACGTCATGACGTGATCGAGATCCTCGACGAGCACACCGCCCCAGTCCGAGTCTTTCCCCGCGCCTTCGGCAGCCAACCAGAGACGATCTTCGACCCCGCCAGCCTTGTCCCTTTGCTGGTTGCTAAGCCTGGCGCCTGGTCCCAATCCCTGCTGCGGCCCCTGGTCTCTGATCCGGTACGGGACTGGCTTGACCAAGCCGGGGCCACCGATCGGCGCCGCCTGTTCACCGCCGTGGACGCAGCAAGTGGGCCGACGACCTTCGAGACAGCGATCCGTGCTGCCACCATGCTGATCACCCGCGGTGATAGTCCCGATATTGCCATGGTCGGCATGCTCGCACGCAGGCTCGCTGATAACACTGAACCAGCAGCTGTGAACGTGGACCTCACCATCTACGACACCCTCACCACCAGCACTGCTGACGACAGTGTGGAGGTGGTGGCATGAGTCAGATCAGTGTCCAAGACGTCATAGACGCCGGCAGGCGCACCTCCCTCACGGGGAGTGTCCTTGAGGAGTGGGCTGTCAAAGGCACACCCAAGCAGCGTGAGTATCTGCATGAGATCCTGGTTGCTGAACATGAATCACGGCTGGAGTCTCGGCGCCGGCGACTCTTGAAAGCCGCACGCCTACCGGCCTTGAAATCTTTGTCGGGGTTTGATTACAACGCGGTCCGGTTTCCCACTGACTACGGCAGAGAACCTCTGGAGTCGCTTGAGTTCATCACTCACGCTCAGGACCTGGTCCTGTACGGAGATGTTGGGACAGGGAAAACACATATGGCAAGCGCTCTTGTCGCCGCTGCCTGTAACCGCGGTATCCCTGCCCGGTTCTTCACCACCTCAGCCCTGGTCATGGCTCTACGGCGAGCTAAAGAAGAGGACCGGCTTGATAAGGAACTCGCCTCGATCGCGAAGAACGAGTTGATCGTCATTGACGAGCTCGGCTACCTCCCCATCGACACTGAAGGGGCCCGGCTGTTGTTCCAGGTCATCACCGATGGGTATGAGAGACGTAGCCTGGTCATCACCACCAACCTGGAGTTCTCCAGGTGGGGCACCGTTTTCGGGGATGACAATATGGCTGCCGCGGTCATTGATCGCCTCGTCCATCACGGCCGCCTCCTCCAATTCCGAGGAGAGTCCTACCGAGTGAAAAATGCGCTCATGAAATAACAAGAAAGACGCGGCGCTCAAACGGCCTAGAACACAGCTGAAGTGGCCTACTTCTTAGCGCTCTTTCGGCACACATCAACTTGACGAAACACACGGGGGAGAGGGACGACCTCATTAGGTACAACGGTGCGTTCAACAACGCCACTGGCCACCTCTACAACCTCATCAACCCGTCATATAAGTCATTCGGTTTCGCTCGCGTAGGCAACGTGACGGTGGGCTGGATGTCCACCTCGC
Organism: Flaviflexus sp.; assembly: GCF_052087705.1. Taxonomy (NCBI): domain Bacteria; kingdom Bacillati; phylum Actinomycetota; class Actinomycetes; order Actinomycetales; family Actinomycetaceae; genus Flaviflexus; species Flaviflexus sp. The sequence goes on from NZ_JBQCYC010000002.1 coordinate 205,188, forward strand.
GGTCATCCGATACGAGGGGAACCCAGCTTGACGGTAACTACACGTTTGAAACGGCCGTGAGCTCCTCCAACATGTCGAACGTGGATGGTGACCTTGACGTTGACTCCTCGCTGACCGCCGGCGAAACCGGAACCGCCGAGGTGACGGGAACAGCTCGTTCGATGTACTGGCTTCCCGCGATTCCCGTCGAGGTTGAAGCCGACTACTCGTCGTCGAACTCGAATGTCCTGAAGATCAACGATGATGGCTCCTACACGGCCGTTGGTAACGGCAGCGCGACCGTCACGGCGACGACCGCGACGGGGCAGGACTACACCGCGCGGGTCACGGTGACTGGCAATCTGGTCCAGGAGCCTGCCAAGAAGAACTCCTTCTACCTGACCGACAGCTGGTCCAGCCTGGCAATCAACAATTCGTTCGTTTACGGACGCGCTGGCGACGAGGTTTACGTCGGTGACTGGAATGGCGATGGTCGTGACACTCTCGGTGTGCGCCGTGGTAAGACGTTCTTCCTCAACGATTCGCTTCGTGGTGGCATTGCCGACCACGAGTTCATGTACGGCCGCGAAGGCGACGAGGTGCTCGTCGGCGACTGGGATGGCGATGGTCGTGACACTCTCGGTGTGCGCCGTGGTAAGACGTTCTTCCTCAACGATTCGCTTCGCGGTGGCAATGCTGACCACGAGTTCATGTACGGCCGTCAAGCAGATGAGGTCCTCATCGGTGACTGGAACGGCAACGGCGAAGATACGATCAGCGTCCGTCGGGATGCAACCTATTTCATCAACGATGTCCTCATCGGCGGCAATGCCAACAGGTTCTTTGACTACGGCTACGCCTCCGACGAAGCACTCGTTGGCGACTGGGACGGCGATGGCTACGACACCGTCTCGCTCCGCCGCGGCACCAGCATCCTTCTCAACAACTCCCGTTCGGACGCGGTGACCTCCAGGTCCGTTTCGTTCGGACTAGCGTCCGACAGGGTCTTTGTTGGTGACTGGAACGGTGACGGCATCGACACGCCGGGACTGAACCGACTGGACTAGGTGTACTTCTTTGGGACGTTGTGAACGGGGATGAGTTTGGGAATTTCAACCCGCAGCGGTTCTGACGATTTAGAACGCGACTTCGTCGAGGGCTGCGAGTGCCTCGTCGGGGATCTCCTCTGCCTGGTAGTCGACCGTGATGGTGAGCAGGTTTTCCCCATCGTGGACGTGCCATCTCTGGGTCATCCGCAGGGTTGTCTCGTTGCGGTACTGCACTCCGTAACCGGTCTTTGCACCGAACTCGCGGGTGCCTACATCGGTCACCCTGGAGACCGTGGGATCTACCTCGAAAGACGAGATGTTCCGCGCTGAGTTCTCCTCGGGCTCGCGCATGGTTTCTCGGGTTTGAACGATAGAGCGTCCGCCAGCTCCCTCGCCGTCTCGCTTCTCCATTTCTACCGTGGTGTTAAGCGCACCGGTGGAACCGTATTGCGGAAGCTTCCAACCCTGTCGCTCGAGTGACTCAGCCGCCACGATCGCAGGATCGCGCGACTCGTCCGTGATCGTCGTGTCTGAGTCGGGTGAATCGCCGTCTTTCGAGCATGCAGAGGCACTCACGAGGAGAAGTGCAATAGTCAGAGCTCCCAGTGTTCTTCGCATAAGCCCAGCCTATCGAGGGAACTCCTATCGTCAGGACGGAACAGCAGGATCGTAACCGACGGTTTCCCAAGTTCTCAGCAACCTTCGGACAGAGCCGAATGCTCGGATGGTGCCGAAGGCTCGGTTAAGGGAGCCTTCGGCACGGGCCTTGTCAGCGCCCCGACAGGCTCCATGCCCGAACACCGGAGGACATGCCTGCCGCGTTGGAGACGAAGTTGGCTTCCGGGAGTTTCGCGCGGACCGTGGGGACGATGCGGGAGGAGTTACCGCCGCCAATGTAGAGGGTGTCCCAGCGGAACACGGGGAACAGAAGCTCGACGGCGCGCAGGACGCGACGCGACCAGGCGGAATCGCCCAGCCTGCGGCGCTCGTGTTCGCCCAGCACATCATCGAAGGTGAGGCCCCAGCGCATCGGGGCGTGAGACATCTCGAGGTGCGGGGCAAGGATCCCGTTATCAACCAGGGCGGTTCCCAGGCCCGTGCCGAGGGTCATGAAGAACTCCAGCCCCTGTCCTGTAACAATGCCGGAGGCTGCGACCTCCGCATCGTTGAGGACAAGGGAGGGGATGCCGAACTTCTCTGTCAGTGCCCCCTGCATGTCGAACTCTTTCCACATGTCGATCAGTTCGGGAACGGTCTTCGTGCGGGGGCCGGACCGGCAAATGTAGTGCGGGGTGTGGATGACGACGCCGTGCCGGATCATGCCGGGCATACCCATCGTGATCCGGTCAGCCTGAGGAAGCTTCTTCGCCATGCCCTCGACCAGGGAGATCAGTTTCTTGGGAGGCAGGGGATAGGGAACGGGCTCCCGGAGTGCGGGAGCGATCTGAAAGGAACCGGCGTCGAGAACGGTGGCTTTGATGCCGCCTCCGCCGCAGTCCACTCCGAGCGTGAGCGGGCCCTCGTGAGAATTGCTTTCCATGGATATGACGCTAGCACCCCGTCACATCGTTCAGCCCGTCGTGTGCGAAACTGGAGCTATGATGCGCATCCGACTCGACCTTTCATACGACGGGACACGATTCCACGGGTGGGCCCTTCAGCCCGGGTTGCGAACCGTCGAAGGGGTTCTCGCAGCGGCGCTGAAGACCGTTCTCCGTCACGACGTGAAGCTCACCGTCGCGGGACGGACCGACGCCGGTGTGCACGCCGCCCGGCAAACGGCCCACTTCGATGTCGACGAAGCTGCGTGGAATGCCCTGCCGGGAAGATCCGACCGGCACCCGTCCCAGGCGTTGCTGACAAGGCTTGGGGGAGTGCTCGCCCGGGAGAGCGGCGCTAAGTCCATCAACGGCTCCGGAGCCATCGGCGACATTGTTATTGCCGGAGCGGCCGAGGTGAGTACTGACTTTGATGCGAGGTTCTCCGCCGTCGGCCGCGCCTACCGCTATCGGATTGATGATCGGGTTGTTCCCGGGGTTTTCACATCACACATCGCGACCCGGACCGCCCAGCTCGATGATGGGGTGATGGCGGAGGCAGCACTGCGGCTTCTTGGCGAACACGACTTTCTGTCGTTCTGCAAGCCGCGGGAGGGCGCAACCACGATTCGGACGCTGAGAAAGATCGAGGTGCATCGGCCCGCTATTGGCCCGGATGCTGGGCTGTTAGTTGTGGACCTGGAAGCGGACGCGTTCTGTCACTCCATGGTGCGTTCCATCGTCGGCGCCCTGATCGAAGTGGGCCGAGGAAAGAAGGAATCCACGTGGCCGGCGGAGCGGCTAGCCGAGCAATCCCGCGATCGCGGCGTCATCATTGCGCCCGCCCGCGGGCTCATGTTGGAACGAGTGGATTATCCGGCCGATGATATGCTTGCTGAGCAGGCAAATAAGGCGAGAAGAGTGCGTGAGAACCCACTCACATCGACTGCCCAAGCAATTGACCCTGTTGTCTAGGGCGATTACAGTTATGAAAGTTGTGTTATCCATCTGCGCGTTCCCACTCGCCGGATGTTGAAAACAACAACGAGATTTATTCATTGACCCAGGTGAAGTCCGATCGATTAGCCATGCGATCTACCTCTTCGCCGTATAGAAACGAAGGCATAGCCCGTGCGTACGTACACACCTAAGCCCGGCGACGTTGAATCCAAGTGGTATGTCATTGACGCCACCGACGTTGTGCTCGGCCGTCTGGCAGCTCAGGTTGCCACCCTGCTCCGTGGGAAGCACAAGCCGAACTTTGCTCCCAATGCTGATCTTGGTGACCACGTCATCATTATTAACGCCGAGAAGGTCCGCCTGACCGGCAACAAGCTTCAGCAGAAGTTCGCTTACCATCACTCGGGTTACCCGGGTGGCCTGCGCGCCATGTCTTACGAGGAGCTTCTCACGAAGTTCCCCGAGCGTGCAGTTGAGAAGGCTGTCAAGGGAATGCTCCCGCACAACCGTCTCGCAGCCCAGCAGATCAAGAAGCTCAAGGTCTACGCAGGTGCAGAGCACCCGCACCAGGCCCAGAACCCCGAGGTTTTTGAGCTCACCCAGGTGGCTCAGTAGAGCCCGGTACGGACCAGGAACTTTTAAAGGAGAACTGTGGCAGAAAACACCGCAGCAGACGTTGAGCTCGAGGACGCCCCGAGCTCGTACACAGTGAGCAGCGATGCTCCCGAGACCGGCCAGGGACAGTCCCTGACCGCCCCCGGCCAGGCACTTGGCCGCCGCAAGGAGGCCGTTGCACGCGTCCGTCTCGTCCCGGGAACGGGCGAGTGGAAGATCAACGGTCGCACCCTTGAGGATTACTTCCCGAACAAGCTTCACCAGCAGCTGGTTAGCTCGCCGTTCGCGCTCCTCGACATCGAGGGCCGCTTCGACGTGATCGCCCGCATCGACGGTGGCGGCTCCTCGGGCCAGGCCGGCGCAATGCGTCACGGCATCGCCCGCGCGCTCAACAACATTGACCGCGACCACAACCGCCCCGCCCTCAAGAAGGCTGGCTTCCTCACCCGCGATGCTCGCGCGGTCGAGCGTAAGAAGGCAGGCCTCAAGAAGGCACGTAAGGCTTCGCAGTTCTCGAAGCGTTAAGCCTCACGAACTGTTACTCACCCCCGCAATTGCGGGGGTGAGTTGTTTATTTGCGAAATCGTTCCCTCGGCGCAAAGCCCAGTTGGACCGCGGGCCCGATCGAAGCACGCATTCACGAATGAATGGCTGACGATCCTTGGCCGGTTTACTGAAGGAAGAATTGCTATTCGGTTTGCTTGAGACAGTATTGTTGATGGATTTGCCCAAGCGCTTACGACCTTGGGGAGGCCGATCCTCTCGCGCCTCAGCGGTCTCGTACCTCGCGTGCGGTGTGATCGGTGGTGGCGAACTAGCCGATCAAAGGATGCAACAGCGCGCACTTGTAGCAAATGATCTGAAACAGTCACGGGCTAAGCCGGATCGGTACGGTACATTAGGGACAGTCACATTACCGCTCGAAGGGAATATCGTGGGTCGACTATTTGGGACAGACGGCGTACGCGGACTTGCGAACAGGTTTGTTACCGCGGATCTTGCTCTCAAGCTCGGTGAAACAGCAGCAAGGGTCCTCGTGAAGGAACGGGACTCGGACGCTCGGCCGACCGCGATCATTGGGCGCGACACCCGCCAGTCGGGCGCCATGCTCGCCCAGGCCGTTGCTGCGGGGCTCGCCTCGGCCGGTGTAGATGTCACGCATGTCGACGTCGTTTCCACCCCGGCAATCGCCTATCTGACAGCGAACCTCGACTACGATCTCGGGGTCATGATTTCCGCTTCGCATAACGCGATGCCGGACAACGGAATTAAGTTCTTTGCCCACAGCGGGTACAAGCTCGCGGATGCCACCGAGGAACTCATCGAATCGATGCTCGATGAGGAATGGGAGCGTCCCGTCGGCGAAGGCGTCGGCAGGATCAGTGGTGACTACGAAGTCGCTACCCGCGAATACCTCGATCACCTGTCGACCGCGATCACCGCGGACCTGTCCGGGCTCCGGATCGCGGTTGACTGCGCTAACGGTGCGGCCAGCGAACTCGGCCCGGAGGCTCTCCGCAGGGCCGGAGCCGACGTTGTCGTTATCAACGCCTCTCCCGACGGTAAGAACATCAACGACGCCTGCGGGTCCACCCACCCGGAACAGCTCCAGGCCCTCGTTGTCGCCTCCGAGGCAGACTTCGGTGTGGCATTTGATGGTGATGCTGACAGGTGCCTCGCCGTGGACCACACGGGCGAAATGGTCGATGGGGATCAGATCCTCGGCGTTCTTGCCACCGGCATGAAAGACGACGGCAAGCTCGTTGACGACACCCTCGTCATTACCGTTATGTCGAACCTTGGCCTGCTACTTGCCATGGAGGAGCGGGGTATCAAGACCGTCTCCACGAAGGTTGGCGACCGCTACGTTCTCGAAGCAATGAAGGAATCCGGCTACGCCCTGGGCGGTGAACAGTCCGGCCACGTTATCGCAGCCGAGTATGCAACGACCGGTGACGGTGTCCTGACGGCACTTCTGCTTGCCGAACAGGTCGCGAAGAACGGCAAGACTCTCCGCGACCTTGCCTCCTTCATTCACCGCCTTCCCCAGGCCCTCGTGAACGTCCCCGGTGTCGACAAGACCCGGACGAACAGCGACGAGGTGCTCCTCGCAGCCGTCGCGAAGGCGGAAGAGGGCCTGGGCCGGACCGGCCGGGTGCTCCTGCGCCCCTCGGGCACAGAGCCGCTGGTACGCGTCATGGTGGAAGCTGCAACGCAGGAAGAAGCCGACCGCATCGCGCAGGACCTTGCCGGAGTTGTCGCCGAGCGCCTCGCTCTCTAACCGCACGTGGACTATTTCTACGCGATCCAGGACTGGGTGATCGCAGCCGGCGGATCCCCCTGGGCTCTCGTAGCTGTACTCGTTCTCTGCATCCTTGACGGGTTCTTCCCGCCCCTCCCATCCGAGTCGATCGTTATCGCACTCGCGGCACTCACGGTCACGTCCGACGGACCGAATGTCGTGCTCCTGTGGGCGGTCGCGTCGATCGGTGCGTTCCTCGGTGACCAGGTGGCGTATTCGATCGGGGCGAGGATACCTGTCAAAAAAATTCCGTTCCTCAACCGGGGGACAGGTGCCCGCGCTTACGCCAAGGCCGGGAGCTTTCTCCTCACTCACGGGCCGGTGTTTATTATGGCGGCGCGGTTCGTTCCGATCGGGCGAATCGCGGTCAACATGGGGGCCGGGGCAACCGGCTACCGGCGCTCCACGTTCTCTATCGTGGACTCGATTTCGGCAATGCTCTGGGCCGCTTACTCGGTGGCGGTAGGCGTTGGGGCGGCTCACGTTCTGGAGGGTCACCCACTACTGTCCATGGCCCTGGGGATCGTCAGTGGAGTGATCCTCGGATACCTCATTTCGCACCTCATTACGGTCTTGCAGAAGAAGTTCTTCCCGGCCCGATATGTCGAGGCTGAAAGGGCCGCACAGGAGTGGGCACATGACCACATTGAAGGTGGGGCGGACTCCCCGGGGACCAGTCACCTGTAACGGCGGTTTCCTGCGGTTTTCAGATGTTCTATCTTCGTCTCAGGAGGTAAACATCATGACCGCAATCCAGAACCGCCCCGCCCACTTCACCACCCCGAACTACGCCCCGGCAGCCCGCTTCCAGGCACCGAACAGGTACGCACCCGTCGGTCGTAGGAACCAGCCGGTCGGATATGGTGCACCCGTTCAGCACCGCCCCCAAGTCCAGAACCGTCCGCAGGCACAGCCGCAGCGTCAGGCCTTCGTGCCGAACAGGGTGACCCCGCTTCAGGCGGCCTACGCCAACCACCTCGACCGCCCGCAGCTGAGAACCTCAATTCCCATGCCGGTCGTGGTTCTCCTCGCTTCGGTGATCACCGTGATCGCCATCGCCATTGCCTGGAGCGCAGCAGCCTAGTATCGACCATCCGGTGCATTACCACCGTTGCCCTATTGCCGCTTCGCAACACTTGGTCGTTCACCTTGAACACGCGGTCAAGGTAGACCACCCCCTAACTTTCCCGGGGCAGAAGGAATCTCCTTCTGCCCCGAAGTTCTGTCCAGTTCGCAAAGCTATGTCGGACTCGTAAAACTATGTGGGGCGCACAATGCACTGTCCTAACTGTGCGCTCCCATGTGCCTTCGGTACTCCTCGGATGCTTGGGCGATGCTCGTTTGATTCAACGAACTTTCAAACCGTTGCTCCTCACCCTCAACACATCTGCCTCGTTCTTCGGCTGCGACAGGTAAGGAATTAGGGCATAGCCAGGGTGTCATGGAAGTACCCTGGGCCCATGGAAGATTACCTGGAGCACCCAAGTGTTGCCGCGATCTATCTCGGTGGCTCGGCTGCCGAGGGACGAAGCGACAAGAATTCCGACACCGACATCTATGTCCTCACCACCGGGCCGGTTGAACTCGAGTGGCGTAACGACTTCGTTGCCCGTCGGAACCCCTCCAGGGCCAGCATTGCTCCCGGGCACTTTGGTGATGGCGATGCTTGGGCGGACTCGACCGGAACCTATGACGTCATGTTCTGGAACCTGAACGATACGCTCAACAACTTGCGCCGTGTTGTTGTCGATCATCAAGCCGCGAACGGTTACACGACGGCTTTTTGGCACACGATAAGAACATGGCACGAAGTGGGGCGGAAGGACGATCATTCGGGGCTGGTTGATGAGCTGGCGCGCCTCGCTGCCATGCCCTATCCCGGTGAGCTTGCCGACGCGATCGTCAATCGCAACCGGGTGCTTCTGCGTGGCACCATGTTCAGCCTTGAAGAACAGCTGGTCCTCGCAAGCAATCGGAACGATACCGTTTCGATCAATCATCGAACGGCTGCGATCGTTGCCTCGTGGTTCGACATTGTGTTTGCCGTCAACCCGCAAACACACCCGGGGGAGAAGCGCTTACTTGACCGCATGACCGATCTTGAAAGCCTGCCAGATCATGCTCGCACTGAGCTCGAGTCCTTTCTAGAAGCAGGCCCCAATGAGGCTCCTGCTACCTGCCACACCCTGATTGACAGCCTCGAGAATTGGCTGGATGCCTGACAGGAGGGGACGGGCCCGGTACTGGGCAGGCCGGGCCCGTAAGAGGGCAGGACCTGTCAACAGGGTAACGGGCAGTGCTGGAGCTTGAGCTTCAGAGCGACTGAATGAACCGGACCTGCTCGACGATTGCCGCTTCCATGATGTTCTCTTTGCCGTGGACGGTGAAGACATGCCCGGCAGGATACTCGGTGAGAGTGTGGGGTTTGCGGGCCTTGGCGAGGCGGCTGGCAAGGGCCCTCCCCTGGTCGGCAATGGGATCCTCCGCGCCAACTTGAATAAGAGTGCGGGGAAGCTTCGTGACGAGAGACAGGTCGAAGGCGGGGCTGGCTAGCGGATCCATCCGATCTTCGTCGGGGACGTAGCTTTCCGCGGCGAAGTCGAACAGCCTCTCGAAGAGGTCGTCTTTCTTTTCCCGCCATTCCAGCATTTTCCCCTTGACTCCGTCTTCGGCCGCTGGCTCAAAGCCGGACATTTGAGCGGATGGTGGGGCTTCGGTGGATTGGGCGGATGCTGTGGACCCTGCGGCGGATGGTGAGCTCCCGGTGGATGAGTCTGGCTGACCAGCGTTCTTGCCGCGGGACATCGGTGGAACCGAGCCAGCGCCCGCGCCGGGGGTGGGTAGTGAAACGTCGGTGACAGGTGTGGTGGCGATCAGCCCGGACAGGCGAATTCTCCCTTCGGAAGCCAGCTGAGCGGTGTTGATAGCAAGTTTTGCTCCGGTGCCACCACCGCCGACGGTTATGCGGTCCGGGTTCCACCCCATGCTGCCTGCCGAAAGCGCCCACTTCAGGGCATCGAAACACTGGTGCTCGGCCACTGGGAAGGAAACTTGAGGGGCCGCATGAAAGTGCGGGGCGAGGATAATGGCTCCGGTTTCTGAAGCCAGGAAGCGGCTGACGTGTTCGTCTTCCCGGATGGCTCTGCCAATGAGGCCGCCGCCGTGTAGCTGAATATGAAGGGGCGGGGTCGAGCGGGAGTGTAGTGCCGCGATCGCGTCGGGCGAACGATAGATGAGGCCGCTCATCTCGCCGTAGCGGGTGGGGATCGTTACCTGGCGTTCCTCGACGGGACGCGAGGGTAACGGAAATGATGAAGCACCTGTCATCCTGCTTCTTGTTTGAAGGACCCATGCGAGGATCCACCGGTCGGGCCGAAACGAACTACTCACACCTTCTCCTTCCTACCTAGATCGTAAACCCTGTGCCTGTAACGATCCTGGGCAACGCCGTCGGGCGTGTACAAGTCCAGAGTCTATTTCCGGGTACCCAAGGTCAGATTGGGTTGGCCAACGCTAGACCGTGGCGGTGGGCAATGCGATGCTGTGGGATACACATGGGCGTGAAGAGCCTGGGCGGTGTGAAGATGTCCGGTAAGAAAGATCCCGGCCGGTATGAAGATGTCGTGTGGGTTGGCCTGGCTGAGGCTTGGGGCCGGCCCCGCTAGCTCTTACGGAGGTAGACGGATTCCATCCGGTGGTCGGCGCCCTTGCGGAGGATCACGGTGGCGCGTGACTTTGTGGGCTCGATGTTGTCGATGAGGTTCGGCGCGTTCACGCTTCTCCAAATGCCGCCCGCGATCCCGCGGGCCTGATCTTCCGACAGGTCTGCGTAGCGCGTGAAGTATGACTTCGGGTTCGCGAAGGCGGTCTGCTGGAGCTTGATGAACCGCTTGATATACCAGTCTTCGATAGCTTTCACGTCCGCATCGACGTAGATCGACAGATCGAAATAGTCCGATACTGCTGTGAGCTGGCCGGAGGAGCCAAGCTTCGGTGGCTGGAGCACGTTGAGGCCCTCGACGATAAGGATGTCGCAGTCTTCGACGCGTTGCGTGTGGCCAGGCACGATGTCGTAGGTGACGTGATCATAGTTCGGGACGTCAATCGGTAGGTGACCGGCCTTAACGGCTCTCATAAAGCCCATGAAGGAACGGCGGTCGTACGACTCTGGGAAGCCCTTTCGGTGCATGATGCCTTCCTCTTCCAAAACCTCGTTTGGGAAAAGGAAACCGTCAGTTGTGACAAGTTCGACCCGGGGTGTCGATGACCAGCGTTGCAGGAGCCGCTGGAGGAGCCTGGCAACGGAAGACTTACCGACCGCCACGGAACCGGCTATTGCGATGACGAATGGCGTGTGGGTTTCGGAGATTTTGAGGAACTCGGTGGTGCGAATGTGCCGGCGCAAGGCCGAGGCCACATGAAGCTGGATAAGGGCGGAAAGCGGCCGATAAACGGCATCCACTTCTGCAAGGTCGATCGGGTCACCGAGGGATGACAAACTTGACACTTCCTCGGGAGATAGCGGAAGTGGTGTGCTTGTCGCCAAGGATTCCCAATGTTCACGAGTAAGATGAAGGAAAGGATCCAGCGAGTTGGCGGCCGTGGTTGAGGTCATGACCTATAGTTTGTCATCCCGAACGATAATCATCAGCGAGGAGCTCGAAAATGTGTGGAATTGTCGGATACGTAGGCGGTGAAACCTCTACCAGGGCCGTCGATGTTGTCCTTGAAGGGCTGTCAAGGCTCGAATATCGCGGGTACGACTCGGCCGGAGTCGCCGTGGGGCCCGGAATGATCACCCAAGCAAAGAAAGCTGGAAAGCTCCAGAACCTCCTGGATGACCTGGAGGCAAATCCCCTCCCAGCGTCCCGCAACTCAATCGGACACACCCGGTGGGCAACCCACGGTGGCCCAACCGACGAGAATGCCCACCCCCACCTGTCCTTCGACGGCGCTGTCACCGTCGTCCACAACGGCATCATCGAGAACTTCTTTGACCTTGCTCGACAGCTCGAAGAACAAGGAATTACCCGGGTGACGCAGACCGATACCGAGGTTGTTGCCCACCACTTGGCGCTCCGCCTCAAAGAAACCGGGGACCTCACCGAAGCGCTCCGCGAAACCGTGGGCGAGCTGGAAGGCTCATTTACGATCGTTGCGCTCGCGGGAAGCGAACCGGACCGCGTTGTCGCGGCGCGCCGCAACTCCCCGCTTGTTGTCGGCCTCGGTGATGGGGAGAACTTCGTCGGCTCCGACGTCGCCGCGTTCGTTGGTCAAACGAAACGTGCGATTGAAATGGGCCAGGACGAGATCGTCACGATTACGGCCACTACCGTCGAGATCCAGACCTTCGAGGCTGAGACGGTTGAACGAGAAGAGTTCACGGTTGACTGGAACGCCGACGCTGCGGTTAAGGGTGGCTTTGACACATTCATGGAGAAAGAAATCCATGATCAGCCCACCGCCGTTCGGGACACTTTGCTTGGCCGCATGAGCGAAACCGGTTCCCTCATGCTCGATGAGCTTCGTATCGAAGAATCGATCCTCAAGCGGATCGACAAGATCATTGTCGTTGCCTGCGGCACGGCTGCCTATGCCGGGCACGTGGCCAAGTACGCGATCGAGCACTGGTGCCGGATCCCTGTCGAGGTCGAACTTGCCCACGAGTTCCGTTACCGCGACCCCGTTGTTTCTGAGAAGACCCTTGTCGTTGCCATCACCCAGTCGGGTGAAACGATGGATACGCTCATGGCGGTGCGACACGCCCGCGACCAGGGTGCCAAGGTTCTTGCGATCGTCAACGCGCACGGCTCGACCATTGCCCGTGAATCGGATGCTGTTCTCTACACGCATGCTGGTCCGGAAGTTGCCGTGGCTTCGACGAAGGCATTCGTCGCGCAGATCACCGCAACCTACCTGCTCGGCCTCTACCTCGCACAGCTACGCGGCAACAAGTACTCCGACGAGGTCCTCACCTACCTCGAGGAGCTCATGGCCATGCCCGACAAGATCGCCGATGTGATCGCGCGCGAGGACGAAGTGAAGGAACTGGCTCGCAGCATGAAGGACGTGACGTCCGTCCTGTTCCTTGGTAGGCACGTCGGATATCCCGTCGCACTGGAAGGCGCTCTCAAGCTTAAGGAGCTCGCCTACATTCATGCCGAAGGCTTCGCGGCCGGCGAGCTGAAGCACGGCCCGATCGCCCTTGTCGAAGAGGGACAGCCGGTCTTCTTCATCGTCCCAACCCCGCGCAGGCCCCTCCTGCACGCCAAAGTCCTCTCGAATGTCCAGGAAGTGAAGGCACGCGGTGCCCGCGTCCTCTGCATCGCAGAAGAGGGCGATGATGCCGTTGCGGAGTTCGCTGATCACGTCCTGCGCATCCCCGAGACCCCCACTCTTCTTCACCCCCTTGTGTCCGTCGTTCCCCTTCAGATCTTCGCGTGTGCGCTCGCGGGGGAGAAGGGACTGGACGTGGACAAGCCAAGGAACCTCGCCAAGTCAGTTACCGTGGAGTAAGTAAATGCTGAGAGCCTATCGATCATCGGAAGTCCGCGAGGCGGAGAAGCCCCTCCTTGAACAGGGAGTGCCCCTCATGGAGCGGGCCTCGTTCGCCGTGGCAACGGCGGCCGTGCGGGAGCTCCGCTCCCGCGGCCATCTCGTCACGGGATCCCAGGTCCTTGTCCTCGCCGGAGGAGGCAACAACGGAGCAGATGCGCTGTACGCCGGTGCGTACCTTGCGGCACGGGGTGCCTCCGTTGAGATTGTCCGTGCCTCCGACTCCGTTCACGCCGAAGCCTTGGCAACCGCCAAGGAAAGCGGCTGCGCACTAGTGGACAGCGGCAAGGACGGAATCCTTAAGGCAGCCCGCCGTGCCGGCCTCTGGATCGATGGGCTCGCAGGCATCGGAGTACGCCCGCCGCTCACCGAACCCCTCTCATCGCTCGTCACACTGCTCGAAGAGGAACGCATCGCGGCACCCGATGAACCAATCGTGATTGCCGTCGACTGCCCCACCGGTATTGGTGTTGACGATGGTGCGCTTGTCGGCCCGGTGCTGACCGCAACCGTCACGGTCACCATGGGAGCCCCAAAGCCAGGGCTGATTGCACCCCCGGCCTCCCGGGTGTGCGGACGCGTTGAGGTTGCCGATATTGGGCTCTGGTTCACCGGGGAGCCCGCTGTCGCGACGCTCTCGGGATCCGATGTGGCAGATCTTCTTCGTGTGCCGGGACCAACCGACCACAAGTACACCCGCGGTGTCGTCCTGCTCGGAACCGGATCGGACTCCTTCCCGGGTGCCGCCGTGCTGACCGTTGGGGGAGCGCTCGGTGCCGGCCCCGGCATGGTCCGCCTCGACTCCCCGGAAGTGGCCGGGCTTGTGCTCCGCAGGTACCCGGAGGTCGTGACCGGCCTTGGTCGAGCCCAGGCCGTTGTCCTCGGCTCCGGGGTCCCCGCCACGGAAACGGAACGCCTCCAGGCACCGCTCGACCGGGCACTCGAAGAAAAATATCCCGTTGTTCTTGACGCTGGGGCACTCGAGCTCGTGAAGACGGAATACACGGATCTGCCCTCCACCGTTGTCCTCACCCCGCACGCCGGTGAGCTTGCCGAGCTACTCTCGGCCCGCGGTGAGGGCATCACCCGCCAGGATGTCGAAGCGGCACCCATCAGGGCGGTGCGCCTGGCTGCCACCATCACAGGCGCAACAATCGTTCTGAAGGGAGCTTCCGACGTCATTGCTGGCCCTGACGGCCCCGTCTATAGCCAGCCGGCACGTTCCCACTGGCGAGCAGTTGCCGGAGCAGGTGACGTGTACGCGGGTCTGCTGGGTGCCCTCCTCGCTTCCGCAGGCGAGGACCTTGCCCGGAGCGGGCGCGGCTACGGCAAGCCCGCACTGATTGCTGCGGCGGCCTCTTGGATCCACGCCGAAGCGGCTCATTCTGATGGACCGATCCGTGCCATGGATATTGTCGACGGTATCCCCGCAGCTATTGCCGCCGCCCTCCATGACTGACTTCATTGGCAGGGCCGACGTTGACCTCGGTGCCCTGCGTGCCAACTATCGGCTCCTGCGAAACAAAACAGACGCGAAGATTGCCGCGATCGTCAAAGCCAACGGCTACGGACACGGCCTCCACGAGGTCGGTGCTGCGCTCGCGGATGAGGGGGTGGACTACCTGGGTGTGGCCCAATTATCCGAAGCCCTCGAGCTGAGAAGAACAGTTCCGGATACTCCGATCCTCACCTGGATCTACGGCACAGGTGCAAGCCTGGCGGCCGCGATTCTTTCGAACCTCGATATCTCCATCGGCGCCCGGTGGGCATTGGAGGAAGCAGTCGAGGCAGCAAAGGCCACCGGCGTTCCCGCACGCTTCCACATCGAAATAGATACCGGGATGTCCCGGGGTGGTTTCAGCAAGGCTGACCTCGAGCAAACGGCCGAGGACATTCTCCGTGCGGAGGCCGCGGGCCTAGTGGAGATCATCGGGCTCTGGTCGCACCTGGCGCGAGCCGATGAACCAGATTCCTCGGAGACCTCCCGTCAGCTCAACCGCTTCAACGAGGCATCCAGTCTGCTTGAGAATGTCGGGGTGAAGCCTGTTCTTCGTCACCTTGCCAATACGGCGGGGACCCTCTGGCACCCGGATACTCACTTGGATATGGTGCGCCCCGGTATTGGCCTGTACGGGCTGAGCCCCGATCCTGCCGTTGCCACGGCAGAGGAACTTGGCCTGCTTCCCGTCATGACACTCACCTCCAAGGTGAATGCCGTCCGTGAGGTTCCGGCGGACACCGGGGTGTCCTACGGGCACACGGAAGTGACCGAGGAAGCTATGAGGCTCGGCACTGTTCCCCTCGGCTACGCCGATGGGATTCCCCGCTCCGCATCGGGCCGCGGTCCCGTGCGAGTCGGAGGCATACGCACTCGCGTTGTTGGCAGGGTTTGCATGGATCAGGTGGTCATCGCCCTGCCAGAAGGTGTTGAGGCCGGGGCGGAGGTCGTGTTCTACGGTCATGGCGGTCCAACTGCCGACGAATGGGCTAGCGCGGCTGGCACGATCGGATACGAGATTACGACAAGACTTGGCCGTCATGTTCCCCGCACATATCGGGGTAAAGTAGGGCACTGACACAGGACACCGGCAGGAGGGAACCATGGAGCTGATCGCGCGTAGCGCAGATGACATGAGGGCCATTGGCGCAAAAATCGCCACCCATGTCGGGGCGGGGGACCTCATCATGCTGTCCGGCCCCCTCGGTGCAGGCAAAACCACCTTCGTGCAGGGACTCGCCGAGGGCCTCGGTGTCCGCGGCCGCGTCACCTCACCCACCTTTGTCATCTCCCACGTCCACCGCGGCGAACCAGACTTGGTTCACGTCGATGCCTACCGGCTCGAATCCCTTGACGACGTTGATGCCCTTGACCTCGACACGTCCCTCGAAGAGTCCGTGACTGTTGTGGAATGGGGACGGGGCAAAACCGACGGCCTGTCCGAGGACCGGCTTGAGATTGAGATTCACCGGGAAACCGGCGCGGCAGCGGATGAAGACCCCGAGGATCTTTTCGTTGACTCTCCCCGTACCCTTGTCCTCTCGGCAACAGGAGAGCATTCGCAAGCTATTCTCGAGGCATTGGAGCAATAGTGCGTTCCGTCCTCGCCCTGCTTGTTCTCCTGGGACTGGTTCTCCTACCGGGAGTGGCACGTGCCGCCACGGAAGAACGGTCTCCAGAGGAGTCCGCAGAGGAGTGGTTCGAGAACGAGGCGACCGAAACCCTCAGATCCTATGCCGGGACCGTATTCCCGGACCTTACACAGGAGGAACTGGAAGAACTCGTTATCGAAGAGCCCGTTCCCGCGGTAGAAATTTCAGAAGACTCGAGCGATCCTCGGGGAAGTCAGGCCGAACCCACGCACTTTGCCGCACCGGTCACCTCGGAAGCCCTCCCGGTCGGCGTTGTCCTTTACGACATAACAGAGGATGGTGGAGAAGGAGCCGTCCACGCAGACGCCTACTTCGCCACCCGTCTACTTACTCGCGAACGCGCCGACCTCCTCATCGTCGAACCCCAGTTCAGTACATACTTCATGATCCGTGGCGACACGATCATTCCGGTCAGTGCCGAAGCCCTCGACCATCTCGCGGGTTCCACCAGCGTTGAATCGTTCCTCGAGCTACGCAAGTCGCTCATGACGGACGATGCGAACGGTCGGGATGAAGCCGTCTCAACAAACAACCGCCCAGCAATTATTGCCGGGATCATTCTTGCCGTGTTCCTCGCGAGCACACTTACCATCACCTGGCTCCGCAGGTCCCCGAACGCCCCCGAGCCGCTCGAGAAGCTAGCCAGCCACAAGCGACCCATCCGCATCTACCGCCCAGGAGGTAACCGTGTCAACGCTGACGATTGATACGTCCACCGTGTCCGTCATTGCCCTCGTGGGCGAGAAAACAATCGTCAGGAGGAGCCCGGACAGCCGCCACCACGCCGAAACCCTCGCCCCGCTCGTCGATGAGATCGTCACCGAAGCAGGGGAAACCCCCGACCTTATCGTGGCCGGAACCGGCCCCGCCGCCTTCACCGGCCTACGAGCAGGCCTGGTAACGGCCCGCGTTCTCGCGCGCTCCTGGAACATCCCGATCGTCGGCATTGGTTCCCTCGAGATCATTGGCCGCGCCGCCCTCGATCACGCCCCGGGCGTTGGCAGAGACGTGCACGGTGATGCTGATACGCCACAGACTGACAACGCAACCGATGCTCTACACGATCCTGCCCCCGTGATTGCGGTGGGGGACGCGCGGCGCAAGGAAGTGTACGCGGCAGAGATCGCTCCGATGGGAAATGACGACGTGACTGTGACATGGGGGCCGGAGGTTCTCTCCCCGCAGGCGCTCGCGGACAAGTACCCCGGTGCCCGCTTCGTTGGACCGGGTGCCGAGCTGTACTCCGACATACTTCCCGGAGGTCTCGACCAGGTTATTGAACCCGTCGTCATGGAGAGGCTCGCGAAGGCCCGCCTAGCTCGAGTGGATGCTGGCGAGGAACTGGACCTCGGAACAGAACCCAAGTACCTTCGCCGTCCCGATATTCACGGCGCATGAGGATTCTCGGCCGCGCGGATGCCGCGGCTTTCGCGGCACTCGATGCCGACATTTTTGGTGTTGAGGCATGGCCGCCGGGAATCATCGAGGAGCAACTCGTCTACGACCGGATCGTTGCGGTTGGAATTGACGAGCGCGACCTGCTCGACAGTCACGTCCAACAGGACGGCCGGCAGACAGTGGATGACGGCAGGCACGGCCATCATGACCGCAGGCGCGACCAGGTTGATGGTGGTGACGACCAGGTTGGTCGTCACGAAAATCAGGTCGATGGTAGGCACGGCAAGCTAGACCGCATGGATAATGCTGATCGGGGCGCGTCCCGAAATGGTCAAGGAACCGGCAGGGCTGGAGACACGCCCCCGGGCAGGGGCCGGTTGGCCGCTGCCGGCATGCTCGGACTCGGGATCGAGGCTGAGCTGCTGACGATCTCTGTGCGGCCCGAACACCGCCGGAAAGGCCTGGCGTCACAGATCATTACCGAGCTCCTCCGGCTTGCCGATGGGGCGGAGGCCTGCTTCCTGGAGGTGCGAGCATCGGACAATGGTGCACGGTCACTGTACAACGGGCTGGGCTTCTACGAGGTTGGGCGCAGGCGCGGATACTACCGGGACGAGGACGCGGTCGTTATGCGAAAGGATTTTGGCAAGCCCGACATCTCGTAAAAGCTTGGTCACGTTAGGGAAACCTAAGTCTGACTTAAACATGTCACAAAAGTTCCATTTTGGTTACGCTTGTCGCGATTTGGCGCTCTTGGAGTGTTAGGTCGGAGTGCTTGCCTGTCTCGCCTTATGTCGAAATGGGCCTAATGTCGCGATCTTCGCGGGTGACCGGGGCTACGATGTGATGTATGGCAACCTCAACTCAGACAGTGCCAAAGAAGATAGGAAAGCTGTCGACGTCTGTGGGTCTCAAGATCCAGATGGCGGTCACTGGCCTCTTCTTTGTGATATTTGTTCTTTTCCACATGTACGGCAACTTGAAAATGTTCAATGGGCCGGAAGCGTACAACGGATATGCGCAGTTCCTGCGCGACGTTGGATATCCGATTGTTCCTCACGAGGGCGTGCTGTGGATCCTGCGCGTTCTCCTCCTCGTCTCGGTGATTCTTCACGCGCACGCGGCGATTGTGCTGTGGAGGCGTGGCAAGATTGCCCGAGGACCGAACGCATACAAGGTGAAGCGCGGTAAGAAGACCGTCCAAACCTACTCATCGAGGACGATGCGTTGGGGCGGAATCATCCTTCTGCTCTTCATCGTGTGGCACATCCTCCAGTTCACCACCCTGTCGATCTCCGTCGGTGCTGACGACTACTCGGCAATGACGCCATACGATCGTATGATCGCGGGATTCCAGCCCGACGTGTGGTGGGGCTACGCAATCTACCTCGTTGCCATTGCCGCCCTGGCTATGCATATCCGCCACGGCGCATGGTCTGCCCTTCAGACGCTCGGCTGGTCCAACCGGTACCGCGAGCCGGTATTAAACGGCATCGCGATCCTTATTGCAGCCGTGATCTTCATTGGCTTCATGGCACCTCCGACGGCCATTCTGTTCGGCCTTATCTCGTGATTGGAAACAGTGACATGACGGAACTTATTGACGGCCTCTACCGCGAGGGCGAACCGATCGCGGACACCAAGGCGCCTGCTGGCCCGCTCGAAGAAAAGTGGGAGAAGCGCAAGTTTGATGCGAAGCTCGTCAACCCGACGAACCGCCGCAAGATGCACGTGATCATGGTGGGCACCGGCCTTGCCGGAGCCTCCGCCGCAGCCTCTCTTGGCGAGATGGGCTACAAGGTCAGCGCCTTCTTCTATCAGGACTCGGCACGTCGTGCACACTCCATTGCTGCCCAGGGCGGCATCAACGCTGCGAAGAACTACCGCAACGACAACGACTCGAGCTTCCGCCTGTTCTACGACACGGTCAAGGGCGGCGACTACCGTGCACGCGAATCGAACGTGTACCGTCTCGCAGAAGTCTCCGAAGCCATCATCGACCAGTGCGTGGCCCAGGGTGTTCCCTTTGCTCGCGAATATGGTGGCCTGCTCGACAACCGTTCATTCGGTGGCGTCCAGGTGTCCCGTACGTTCTACGCACGTGGCCAGACCGGCCAGCAGCTCCTCATTGGCGCCTACCAGGCTCTCGAACGCCAGGTAGCGGCAGGCACGGTCACGAACTATGCTCGCCACGAAATGGTGGAGCTCATCGTCGTTGACGGCAAGGCTCGCGGCATCGTTGCTCGCGACATGGTGACCGGTGAACTCCAGACCCACCTCGCTGACGCCGTTGTTCTCGGCACGGGTGGCTACGGCAACGTGTTCTTCCTGTCGACCAACGCCATGGGATGTAACGGCACGGCAATCTGGCGTGCACACCGCAAGGGCGCATACTTTGCGAACCCCTGCTACACGCAGATTCATCCCACCTGTATCCCGCAGGCCGGTGCCCACCAGTCGAAGCTGACTCTCATGTCCGAGTCGCTACGTAACGACGGACGTATTTGGGTTCCGAAGAAGGCAGAAGACTGCGACAAGGATCCCCGTCAGATCCCCGAAGAGGATCGCGACTACTACCTGGAACGCATCTACCCGGCGTTCGGTAACCTCGTTCCCCGCGACATTGCTTCCCGCCAGGCGAAGAATATGTGCGATGAAGGACGGGGCGTGGGCCCGAAGGTTGATGGTGAACGCCGCGGCGTCTACCTTGACTTCAGCGATGCCATGGAACGTCTCGGTAAGGATGGTGTATCCGAGAAGTACGGCAACCTCTTCGACATGTACAAGCAGATCACCGGTGAAAACCCGTACGATGTGCCGATGCGCATCTACCCGGCCGTTCACTACACGATGGGTGGCCTCTGGGTTGACTACGACCTCCATTCCACGATTCCCGGTCTGTTCGTCACCGGTGAAGCTAACTTCTCCGATCACGGCGCGAACCGTCTTGGTGCTTCGGCTCTCATGCAGGGCCTGGCCGACGGCTACTTCGTCCTACCGAACACGATCAACGACTACCTTGCCGACGGTCCCTTCGAAGATGTGTCCGGCGCCCCCGAGGTGACCGAGACCCTGACCGACGTGAAGAGCCGTACCGACACGCTCATGAGCATCAACGGTGAGCGGTCCGTCGACTCCTTCCACAAGGAACTTGGCAACATCATGTGGGAGAAGTGCGGCATGGAAAGGACCGAGGAAGGCCTGAAGGAAGCGATCGGTGAGATCCGTGCGCTCCGTGAGGAATTCTGGAAGAACGTGAACGTCCCCGGCAGTGCAGCAGACCTCAACCAGTCACTCGAGAAGGCCGGCCGCGTTGCCGACTTCCTCGAGCTGGGTGAGCTCATGTGCATCGATGCCCTCCACCGTAGGGAATCCTGTGGTGGACACTTCCGTGCGGAATCGCGCACCGAGGAAGGCGAAGCTCTTCGTCACGACGACGAGTTCGCCTATGTTGGAGCGTGGGAATGGGGCGGCGACAACCAGGCGCCGATCCTCCACAAGGAAGACCTCGTATACGAATTCGTCGAGATGAAGCAGCGGAGCTACAAGTGAGAATTACAGTCGAATACTGGCGCCAGAACGGCCCCACCGATCCTGGCCATTTTGAATCCCGTCAGGTTGAGACCGACGAGCATTCCTCATTCTTGGAGATGCTGGACGTCCTCAACGAGGACCTGTTCGCAGAGGGCAAGGAACCCGTTGCGTTCGACTCCGACTGTCGCGAAGGCATCTGCGGCCAATGTGGCCTCGTCATCAACGGCGACCCGCACGGCCCCGAGAAGACCACGACCTGCCAGCTGCACATGCGTAGCTTCAAGGACGGCGACACGATCACGATCGAACCCTGGCGTTCGACCGGATTCCCAGTCCTCAAGGACCTTGTCGTCGACCGGTCGGCCTTCGACCGCATCATCCAGGCTGGCGGATACATTTCCGTCAACACGGGTGCCGCCCCGGATGCTCACGCACAGCCCGTCCCGAAGGTCGATGCCGACCTCGCATTCGAGGCCGCCGCCTGCATCGGCTGTGGCGCCTGCGTAGCGGCCTGCCCGAACGGCTCCGGCATGCTCTTCACATCCGCGAAGGTTGTTCACCTTGGACTCCTCCCGCAGGGCCAGCCCGAGCGCGCCACCCGCGCACTCAACATGGTTCGTCAGCATGACGATGAGGGCTTCGGCGGATGCACGAACATTGGTGAATGCCAGTCGGCCTGCCCGAAGGACATCCCGATCGAGTTCATTTCGATGCTCAACAAGGACCTCCGT
This sequence comes from Flaviflexus sp., assembly GCF_052087705.1. NCBI lineage: Bacteria > Bacillati > Actinomycetota > Actinomycetes > Actinomycetales > Actinomycetaceae > Flaviflexus > Flaviflexus sp. Next base: position 226,999 of record NZ_JBQCYC010000002.1, read on the forward strand.
CTCGGAGCCTCCAAGTAACCTCATCGACAATTAACTCCCTCACGGACAGTGACGGACCGGACTGTTAGATCAGCCAAGGAAAGCGGCGGCCCCCTAGGTCGCCGCTTTCCTTTGCACTAGAATGATTCATCGTGGCTGAACCCCTGATTCTTGGTATTGAGACCTCCTGCGACGAAACCGGCATCGCCCTCGTGAGAGGGTACGACCTGCTTGCTGACGTGACGGCGTCGTCGATGGACGAGCATGCTCGCTACGGTGGCATCATCCCCGAGATTGCTTCCCGCGCACACCTTGAGTCCTTCGTGCCTACCCTCGACGCAACCCTTGAGAAGGCCGATGTGGACCTGTCCGAGGTTGATGCCATCGCGGTGACCGCAGGTCCGGGCCTCGTTGGCTCACTCACCGTCGGTGTGTCTGCCGCCAAGGCACTCGCCTTGGCGTTAAATAAGCCGCTGTACGGCGTCAACCACATCATCGGCCACATTGCTGTCGATGAGCTCGTGAACGGCCCGATCCCCGAGAACTCCGTTGGCCTCGTCGTCTCCGGTGGACACTCCTCACTCCTCAAGATCGGGAACATCGCAACCGAAGTTGAAGAGCTTGGTGCCACGCTTGATGATGCCGCGGGGGAGGCCTTCGACAAGGTTGGCCGCCTCCTCGGCCTGCCCTACCCGGGTGGCCCCCACATCGACCGTCTCTCCAAAGAGGGTGATCGGACCGCGATCCGCTTCCCGCGTGGCCTTGTTGGCGGCCGCCACAAGGAAAAGCACCAGTACGACTTCTCTTTCTCCGGACTCAAAACCGCAGTGGCCCGCTACATCGAAGGTCTCGAAGAAGCCGGTACGGAACTGCCTGTCACCGATATTGCGGCAGGCTTCTCCGAATCCGTAGCTGACGTTCTTTCCTCAAAGGCAATTGCTGCCTGCGAGACCCAGGGAACTGACACCCTCATTATCGGCGGCGGCTTCTCAGCTAATTCCCGCTTGCGTGAGCTCATCACCGAGCGCGCACAGAAAGCGGGAGTAACGGTGAGGATCCCCCCGATCCGCTACTGCACTGACAACGGTGCCATGATCGCAGCTCTCGGATCCGCCCTCGTCCGTGCCGGTGTCTCACCCTCGGGACTCGGCATCACGGTGGATACGGGGATGCCCATGGACGTCATTAGGGCCTGAAACTGTCAGCGCCGCACTGAGCGTTATTCGGCTTGACCGCAAATCAGAGAGAATCTCGGTGCACCCACCTCAGGGGATTTGATTAAGCGGCCTATGGTGATTTGCTGAACGGGCCCAACGCGAGCTGAATGGGCCCAAGGCGATGGGAAAATGACTAGGTGTTGATGGTACTGCTGGTGCTCCTTGCTTGAGCCATCTGTTCATTGCGGATGCCTTTAGAGATCTTTGCCTAGGGTTGGATTCTGCTGACCAGTAGGGCATTTCTTGAACGAAGGAGCGGTGTCAGTATCAGCGTTGCCGACTCTGTGCCCTTGAGTTTCAACCGCTTCCGCAGTGTCTCTGGAGAGATCTCGAGACCCCGCTTTTTGATCTCAACCGTGCCGATATGTCGGTTGGAGAGCTCCCGTGCCAGCTTCTTCTCCTGAAGGGGAAGGACGTCGATGACCTCGAATGCGGTGAGGAACGGGGAATCGATCCGAGAATTCCCGGTTAGATAGGCGATACCCGGGGCAACGGGAGCAAGGTTGAATTCTGTGCAGAACTGAGCGATACCACCGGCCCTGATAACGGCGGGGTCGGGCTCGTAAATGTACGTGCCGAGCTCCTGCGGTTCCACCATTTCAGCTGGGGTAGTTGGATCGCCTTCGATTATTAGCTCGGCTTCCCCGAGGAGCACGGCACGCCGGCTGGGCTGACCAAGTCCGAGCCAGATGATGGCCTCGATTAGGTCTCCGCCCGATGACAGCCATTCGACCGTCGCGTCATTCGGTAACTGACCGTAGTCAATCCCCGGGGCTACTTTGATGCCGGCGATACGGGTGCGGCGTGCAGCCTCAAGAACTCTCGATAGTGGCGGCCCCCATTCCTCCGGATTGTTGATACGACCCTTAGGGCCCCGCCGTGCCGGATCCGCCCAGAGAGCATCCTCCGTAACATCGAGAAGACCATCGGCTAGCTCCACTGAAGCGGTTGGGAAAGCTACAAGGTTATATCGTGCAATTTGGGCTCGGTCTTCCTCGAGTTCGCGAGCATTAACGGTGAGTCCCGCCTGCGCGAAAGCGAGGGTGTCTGCCCCAATCCCACATCCGACTTCGCGGATCGATTGCACGCCCGCACTAAGGAATTGTTCTGCATGATACTTGGCAGCATCCGGCCTGCTGGCCTGCTCCAAGCCGTCGGAGGTGAACAGCATCGTGTGAGCGCGTTCGCCGAACTTTGATTCGGCCTTCTGACGCAGTCTCGCCTGTGTTAAAGCTTCAGAGACTACGTCTGGTTCAAAGCCATCGCCTCGGAGCTTCGTGCTGAGTGCAAAAACATCATCCTCCCGGTACTGCGGATGGGATTCCAGGAGAGACAGGACGCGACGATCTGTTGGGGAGGGCACGGCACCATCCTGCCAGAACGACGCGATCAAGATTGACCGTGATTAAGTCTGGTCACGGGCAGTACCACCTGCGTATTGTGTCGACCATGGTAAAGCGAGTTGACGACCAGGGCCGTATCGAACCGCCCGTGGGAGCAGGGGAGTGGGAAACGCTGTCGAGCTTCCTTGACTATTTTCGAGACACTCTCGAATGGAAAACCGATGGGCTGACAGATGATCAGCTGCGGCAGAACCTCGAGCCAAGTAGCATGACGCTCGGCGGAATGCTCAAACACATGGCGCTCGTGGAGAAAGAATGGTTCGGACAGTTCCTCTCCGGTGAACCCTACGGTGAGCCGTGGGAGAGCGCTGACTGGGGTGCTGACCCCGACTGGGACTGGAACAGCGCTACCCAAGACTCTGGAGGCGACCTGCGACGTTTGTGGAAAGAGTCTGTCGTTCAATCTCAGAGGCTTGCGCTCGCAGCCTACGAGAACGGCGGGCTTGACGGTGAAGCTACCAAGCAGCCCATGGAGGGCGAGGTGTTGAGGCTCCGATGGATCATGGTGCACATGATCGAGGAATACGCGAGGCATTGCGGACATGCGGATCTGATCCGGGAATCCATCGACGGTCAAACCGGAGATTAAAAAAGGCAGTACGGGTTTCGTTTAGCTGATGCTCGAAACGTGAGGGTATTCGGGAACGTCATAGCGAATAGGTAAGGCCGGGCGTGAAGAAAAAGGGTGTTGCCCGAACCCTCTAAACGGCAAGTGTCGGAGGAACTAAATTTGGCTGGACAGAATCGGTGATTCCGGTGAGTTGGTGCAGGTTGTCTCGCTTATCGCGAACAGTTAGCACTCGAGTTGACCGAGTGCCAATTTCTCTTTAATCTAAATACCAGACGTGGTTCGCCACGCAGGCGTTTAGTCCGACCCCCGCGACGGCGGACGAGGCGTCATCATCTTCCGATTTTACGAAAAGGAGGGGTCCGCGTGTCGGTCTCCATTAAGCCTCTCGAGGATCGCATCGTCATCACCCAGCTCGAAGCTGAGACGACGACTGCCTCGGGTCTCGTTATCCCTGATACAGCCACGGAAAAGCCGCAGGAAGGCAAGGTCGTAGCTGTTGGACCTGGCCGCGTTGACGACAAGGGAACCCGTATCCCCGTCGACGTTGTAGTTGGCGACACCGTCATCTACTCGAAGTACGGCGGCACCGAGGTTAAGTACGGCGGCGATGAGTACCTCATCCTCTCCGCACGCGACGTTCTCGCAGTCGTCGAGAAGTAGCACCAAACAGTCAAAGGGGGCGGTCTTCGGACCGCCCCCTTTGCGTGTGCGCACGGCATGGGCGTATGTGGGTTAAGCGTCGAAATTAGGTGCTTGTCGGAGTGAGCCTATCTATAACAGCATTCGGGTCGGCGCTATGAGTTCCGTGCTTGCGACGGACGCCCTGACACCTACGCTGTTGCCCGATTCCGGGCCGGCAGCGACAAGACTTGCGGTGGTGTGAGAATTAGAGTTGTGAATCCCGCCTATTGCATTTGACAAGCAAAGATGCGGTAAATGGTAGTATTGGATGCTTTGAGATTTAGTTGAGTTCGGGCTTTAAAGTAAGCGATAGACGTAAATTGAACAACAGATTTATTAGATTATAGTCGCTTCTATATTTGTGGATATAGATAGAGTGTTGAACGTCTAATGGATAAGAATTGTTTAACTTTTGGTTAACTCTGTAGAGAATTCTCTGGTGAGCCTTAACCTGATAGTGATGGCGCCGTCAATGGCGATGAGCCAGAGACATCTAGAAGTATCAGTCATGGAATCCCAGTCAATAGTTCCAAGTGCAGTGGTAGCTGATTTGATGGCCATCGGCCTCACGTTTGGCGCTGTTGCACCTGCTTCACCCGCTAGCGTCAACCTTCGATATAAACGTTGTACTACGGGTGGTGTGGCGACCGAAGCGCGGGCAAACTATAACGTGCTACACAGCGCATTTGCTGGTGGGCATTCCTATGAACAGCACTTCCCGTCGGGTAGCTCTGCGATGCGGTGGACCACCATGTACACGGGTGCTCCGATCATCGATACGGCGTCAGTGTCGAACGGTGACATGATTTCGAGCGCAAGAATCTTCTGCGACTACTAACAGTATGGACAGCGGGCGTGGGTAGAGAATTATTGCCGTGCCCGCTGTCCGACTCCCCTTTGAGGGATGAATGGTTGACTGGTTGCTGCGTCAGGACGATTTTTTTCTAGCAATATGCCTCACTGCGGGGCTTTTCCTCGCAAGTTGCTCTTCAGACGCGGACGATGTCGCTGTTCATGAGGCACCTGAGGCGAGTGACGCTGAGTCCTCGGACCAGGACGAGTGGGAGCCCGCAACCTCCGTGCCGGAGCCCCCGGAGCAAGGTAATGATGCGGCTGATGAACTGTTCGATATTGTGACTTGCTTGCATGATCGGGGATGGTAAGTATCGGTCAGTTACTACGACGACTCATATGGAATTAGGCTTTCATCATTTGATCAGCAGCAACCGTATTGAGAAGGCGAAGCGGCGTGTGAGGCGGAGTTCGGTTCAGCTCCTGAAGTGCTGTCAGAAATGACTGATGAGGATATTCAGGTGGAGTATGACTTTCATGTGGAGACCTATCACTGTTTGGTTGAGGCGGGGGAGTCTCCTGCTGAGCCGACTAGTTTTCAGAAGTACTTGGAGGATTGGCGTGCCCAGATTCCTACGTGGGAGCCGTGTGCGGAACTTGATGACAGTAGGGCGAATTACGAAGAACTACTTGTTGAGTGCCCGCCAGTTCCGTAGTGGGAGGTGTTTTCTAACTTTTCGGAAAGTAACTAGGTGAAGTTCTATGGTAAAAAGCGGGGCCGTGCGGCAGGACGTATCGCACTCTTCGTCGTTGTGGCACTCTTTGGTGTGGTGTTGCCGGGTAGGCGTTACATACCCTACTGGTGCCACCTACGCCAGAGATTGACGTTGAAGAGGAAACCTTCGCAACTGTCCAGGAGGACGATGTTGGTTTCGTCCTCCGCTATAACGTCGGAGCGGAATGTGAACGGGAAGCTCTGACTCCGAGCCCCGCGCAGGGAACGATTACGGAAATTCTTATTGACTCGGCAGAGCCACGACACGTCGGTGACGTTGTGTATCGCGTTGACGAACTCCCCGTTGTTCTCGCGCAGGGAGCGGTCCCTGCCTATCAAACAATGGAAATGAACGCTGAAGGCGATGACGTTCGCCAGCTCCAGGAGTTCTTGACTGGTGAATGGCATTATGTGGGGGCTGTTGACGGGAAAATGGGGCGGCAAACCGTATCGACAGTTAAAGCATGGCAGAAGGAACTTGGTGTGCCGCAGTCAGGTGCTGTGGGGCCCGGTGACATCGTGTTCGTTCCCCACGCCCCGCTGAGCCTAGAGTTCACGAGTGAAGTCAGAGTGGGCGACCGTCTCCAAGGTGGAGAGCAGTTACTTTACCTGCTGTCTGATGCCCCGGAGTTCATTATGCAGCTCTCCCCAAACCACTCCGTTGACCTGCCGACCGGGTCTCGTGTTGAGATGACTTGGAACGGTGCTGACCGGACAGCATATTTAGGTGAGCAACACTTTAACGAGACAGGTGATTTGGCGACGATCTCCCTCGCTGGTGAGGGGAGACGCTCTGGTGTGCGCGGACTGGTGCCACGAACTCCCGGTGTCGAGCCGTACTCTGATCGAGGCTGAGGTCATTATCGTAGAACCCGCTATTGGGTCACGTATTCCCGTGTCTGCAATTGGAACCGACGAAAACGGTCAGAACTATGTGCTGACCTCCGATGATTCCCGAGTCGATATTGACATTGTGACGGCAAGCCGGGGGATGGTGATCGTTGACGGTGTTGATGTCGGAACCGAAGTTGTCAGCCCTGTAGGCCAGTAATGTCACTTACTGCCCCTCATTTCTCCTTTGGTTACAAGCCGAAGCAGACCGTTTTGGATGATTTCTCTGCGGAATTCCAGGCTGGTGTCACCACCGCTATCACCGGAAAGTCGGGTAGCGGTAAGTCAACGCTCCTCTACCTGCTAGGTCTCATGGTTCGCCCCAGGAGCGGACACATCCTTATAGATGGGGAGTGGGTCGACAAGCTCTCTGATAGGAACAGGTTCCTGCGAAGGGCACACGAATTTGGGTTCGTTTTCCAAGATGCTGCCCTTGATCCGACGCGCACGGTGATCGACAACGTTGTTGAAACAGGTCTCTACCGCGGTGGGGACATGGCGGGGCGCGCCAACGGGCTGAAGAGATGCTTGTCGAATTTGGGGTCGAGAACCGAGGCGGCCACAAGCCGGGGGAGATCTCCGGCGGACAGGCACAGCGCATTGCCCTATGCCGTGCACTCTTGGGGAACCCGCGATTCCTGCTCGCCGATGAACCAACCGGCAACCTGGACTCGAGTCAGAACAGGTGGCGTTCGATGCGTTGAAGAACCACGCGGCGAACAGTGCCACGGTCATTATCGTCACCCACTCGCTTCACCTGGCTGAAGCATGCGACGAGAGGGTCCGGATATGACAATGAAGGGGCCGAGAATCTGGGACCTCGTTAAAGAATCGACAACGATGGCGCTGACCCAGCGCACCGTCAGCCTTGTCGTCATGATCATCACCGCGATCATGATCATCACGGTCACGCTCACGACCGGGCGAACGGCCGGAGCCGAAAGCGACGTGCTGTCGACAATCGATAAGGATCAGACCCGGACGTTCATGATCACAACCCCGGCAAGCGCCAATGTCCATCCCGACGTTATTGACCGCATTGATCAGTTGACGGGTATCGAATGGGCAGCCGCCTTTGGACCGGTCGTTGATGTTCAGCCGTTTGACGGTGGACCACCGTATGGGTTGCGGCCCGCCTGGGGTGACATCATGACGGGTTTCAACGAACCAGACTTCGCTTCCAACGCCACGTCGACATGGATATCTGCCAGAGCCATAGAGGCCCTGCGATTGGATGGGCCGGCCGGTGGGCTAACAGCAGGAGGAGTTGCTGACTGCGCCATTATTGGCACCCTCGCAGTGCCGGCGGCAGTCAGCTCCTACGAGCCCTGATCGTTGCCGCCCCAGCGCAGTCCGATGAACTCGTTACCTCAATCGTTATCGCTGCTGACCAGCGGAACATGGTAAATCAAGTGTCGGAAAATGCTCTCTCGGTCCGCGATGCTGATGACACTTCGGAGATCACGGTCAGCACGAGCGAGTCTCTCGCCCAACTCAGGTTGATCCTCGAAGGAACATTTGGAGAGTACCGTCGCCCGATGATTCTCATTGTTTTGGCCGTGACAGTCCTTATTACCGCGACGATCCTGTCCCGTCTTATCGTGCTACGCCGTAAGGACTACGGGCGCCGACGCGCCCTCGGCGCGACGAGAGGGGCGATCATCTACCTTATCCTGTCCCAGCTCACCCAGCTGGCGGTAGTTGGCGTGGCCATTGGTCTACTTGCCTCAATGGGAATCATGAGAGCAAGCGAGACACCGATGCCCGACGGCAACTTCCTGGTTGCGCTTTCTATACTTGCCATCATCACCGTCGAGATCGCAGGAGTCATCCCTGCCCTCATGGCAGCTAACCGTGATTCCCTCGAGGAACTCCGGGTCCCATAGGGAAACAGCAGGCGTTGCCTGTGAGACCACGTTAGCTGTTGTATACCAAGCAACCGCCGTAGCGACACCAGCCCGAAAGGTCTAGAGCGACCGTTGTAGTCACACCTGATGGACAACTGATTGGTTGCGGTGCTCGTTCCGTTGCTAGGAGACTCGCTTGACTCGCTCTGCTGCGATGATCGCGTGGCGTTCTTCTTCGCTCATGCCACCCCACACGCCGTAGGGCTCTTGGGTGTCGAGAGCGTGCTGCCTGCACATCTCCAATACCGGGCATTTCGCACAGACCTTCTTGGCGGCCTCGGCGCGGCGCCTGCGGGGGCCGCCGCGCTCACCCTCCGGGTGGAAGAAGTGATTGGGGTCCATGGATCGGCATAGCCCGTCCAACTGCCACTCCCAATTGTCTGAAAGCGGTCCGGGGAGTCGGTGGATGTCAGCCACGGAGCTTTCACCCCTTCCTAGGTGTCGCGACCGGTGAAATGTCCAGATGATCGAGTTAACCATCTAGTGCCAAGTCGATGTTTGGCGTCATGTCAACGTTTCGTTCGTTTCTCCATTCTTGACCCGGGTACAATTGATGTCAACAAAATTCACGGGGAGTCGGTGGGGAGTGCTTCCCAGACGAGTCTCACACTGAGGAGGATCGCCACTTCAGAAGGAAAGAATTATGGTAGAGGGGTGAGCAACGAGAATCATGACCCCTTTGGCTTTATTGGACTGACCTACGATGATGTCCTCCTGCTTCCCGGAGAGACGGACGTGATCCCGTCCGAGGTGGACACCTCGGCGCGGCTCACCAAGGAAATCAACATCAAGATCCCCCTCGCCTCGGCGGCGATGGACACGGTGACAGAGGCCCGCATGGCGATCGCCATGGCTCGCAACGGCGGCATTGGTATTCTGCACCGCAACCTGTCCATTGAGGACCAGGCCCACCAGGTCGACCTCGTGAAGAGGACCCAGACGGGCAAGATCACGAACCCAGTGACAATCGGCCCCGACGCCACACTCGACGAACTCGATGCTGTCTGCGGCCAGTACCGAGTCTCCGGACTTCCCGTTGTTTCCCCCGACAACAAGCTTCTTGGCATCTGCACGAACCGTGACCTGCGGTTCACACCGGTCGCCGAATGGGGGACGACCCTAGTTCGCGACGTCATGACCTCCGAGGGGCTCATTACCGGCCCCTCCAACATCAGCCACGAAGAAGCAACTTCTCTTCTACGCAAATACAAGCGCGAGCGCCTGCCGCTGGTTGATGAAGACGGTACGCTGACCGGCCTCATCACCGTCAAGGACTTCGTTCGCTCCGAACAGTTCCCGGACGCATCGAAGGACTCCAACGGCCGTCTCCTTGTCGGAGCTGGCGTCGGCTACTTTGGTGACGTCATGCAACGCGCCGAGGCGCTCGCAGAAGCAGGCGTTGACGTACTCGTTGTCGATACCGCAAACGGACAAGCCAAGCTTGCCCTCGACATGATTCGTTCCCTCAAGGGATGCTCCGCCTTCGATGACGTACAAATCATTGGGGGTAACGTCGCAACCTACGAAGGTGCGAAGGCACTTGCCGAGGCCGGTGTGGACGCTGTCAAGGTTGGTGTTGGCCCCGGCTCTATCTGCACGACCCGCGTCGTTGCCGGTGTTGGCGTCCCCCAGATCACCGCGATCTACGAGGCCGCGAAGGCATGTAAGCCGCTCGGTGTTCCCGTGATCGGCGATGGTGGTCTCCAGTACTCCGGTGACATCGCTAAGGCACTCGTGGCCGGTGCAGATTCCGTCATGATCGGCTCTCTCCTCGCAGGCTGCGAAGAGTCCCCCGGTCAGCTCGTTCTCATTAACGGCAAGCAGTACAAGGCCTACCGCGGTATGGGATCGCTCGGAGCCATGGCTTCCCGTGGTAAGCAGTCCTTCTCAAAGGACCGCTACTTCCAGGCCGACGTGTCCTCCGACGACAAGATCGTCCCCGAAGGGATCGAAGGCAAGGTCTCCTACAAGGGCACCCTTGGCACCGTCACCCACCAGCTCGTCGGTGGCCTCCACCAGTCAATGTTCTACGTCGGTGCACGTAGCATCCCCGAGCTGAAGGAGAAGGGCAAGTTCATCCGGATCACCCCGGCTGGCCTTAAAGAATCCCATCCCCACGACATCACGGCAATCGCCGAGGCGCCGAACTACAGCACCAATTAGTTCCGGGATTGGAGAATCAACTAGTTTCAGCATTGGAAAATTCAGCTACTAGTCGTTCTCTGACCTAACAGTCGTTCTCTGAGCTAACAGTCGTTCTCTAAGAACCTCGAAAAGGACCCACTCATTGCAGTGGGTCCTTTTCGTTGACGGGAGCTCTCTCGTTCATTTGTCGAACGGCCCCGGCTTGATAGACATATTGCCGGAGTGCTGGTTTCCCAGCGGAAAACTGCCCGAACATGGGATCGCGAGCAGGATTTGGTCGTGGCAGGTGAGATGTATTGTCTAGACGCGTTGGATCTGTGGGTGGGGAAAGGTAGCTTGTGATTCCTACCGATGGGGACTGCATCGCCGTGGGGCGGTGCGGGTTTGGAGCCGTAGGTAGGGCACTGCAACGAGCTATGCGATTCATACTAGAAGGCGTGTCTGCCCGGGAGAACCAGGGAACGACGGTGAAACCCGTTTCGTCGACGTGGATGGGATGTAAATATCGCGGTACGGCCTGAAGCGAGCGTTCGTACACGGCGAGAATTGTTCCAGTGCACGACCAGTGTGATGGCGTGATCCATCTCGTTGACCGGCACGCAAAGAGTCCACTGGTCGCCGCACTGCAGTGATGAAAGAGCGGTCGAACAACGGTGTGACCACGGTCAGGTTGAGACTGCCACTGCCACAGCGCACTTACGGCAGGTTATCGTCCTCGACTATGACCGTCTCGGGGCGCGTCTGTTCCTCGTCATTGGCAGAGAGAAAGAACGCGGCTAGTACTGCGGCCAAGATCAGGGTGAAACCTCCAATTGCCGTCCCCGCCAGTGCTAGACGCCGATACGGCAACCGTGCAAACAGGTGAGCGCAACCAACAAGAATGCCAATCAGAGCTAGCGATATGCCAACCGGAGGAGCAAATATGAGCGTTGCCAGACCGATTGCGGAGAGCCCTATTGTCGCGATCGCTACTCGTTGGCCGGTGCGTGACTTTTTTGCTCGCGGGGGCGAAACTTCAGCATCATCAATGATGGTGTCGATATCGCCCAACTGATTCAAGGTTGCTGAAACAGTGCTGTCTGACGGGTTACTCCCCAGGGCATCGCGAATGTGCTCTTCTATGGAACTGTAAATCTCATCAGCGTCGACAACACCCCGGTTGCTGAGTGTGTCTGAAAGTTTGGCGAGATACTCCCGCACCATCGGATGTTGGCTCATGTTAAGCACCACCAGTTTCTCTAATGACATCATCGACTTGCTTGCTGAAATCAGTCCATACTGCGGTAAACCCAGCGAGAGCTGCCTCCCCTTCAGGAGTTAGCTCGTAGTAGCGGCGCATTGGCCCACTCGAGGACTCCTGCCAAGTGCTGTTCACCCAGCCGCGTTTGCGCATGCGGGACAGCAGGGGATAGAGAGTGCCCTCGCTCGACATCAAGAGATCAAATCTCCGCAATTTATCTGCGATGGCAAGCCCATAGGAGGGCGACGCTTTCAACGTCGCGAGGACACAGTATTCCACCACGCCCTTACGTAACTGGGCGAGCGCTGCACCATTTTTCGGCTCCATGGATAAAGAGTATCACTAAGATGTATAACAAGGTAATATGGTATGCAGAGTTTCATGTTAAAAATGGTATTACTCAATGCGTGACAGTTGAAATCAAAGGAGATTCGTCGTGTTAAACAGAATGTTCGCCGTTGGTATAGTAGCGGTCCTCAGTTTTCTACAACCACTGGTGCTAAGTGCAAGCGCAACGACAATGAATCCGGCTAATGAAACGGTTGAAATTGGCCCCGAGTTTGAGGAGTATCTGAGCAGTCTCCCAGAAGTCGATCGCTTAAGGATCGAGAATACGCTATTGCTAGACCACGAGGAGGTGCATTTGGAGCCGCAGATTCCGCTTGATCTAGTGGCGTTTCGAAGTCAAATAGCGGCTACTTTTGGGGGTGATGTAGTGTCGCCGCTAGCGAAAGGGTGCTGGAGCTCTCGAACCAACCGCTCTGGGAAGGCTAAGGCTGGGAACACTCTTTATACGTACTACCACGTTGGCCGTTGGTGCTCGTCGGGTACTGTCGTCACTTCTTCGAGCGTCGCCGATGCAGGTGGAGAAACGAAGACCCCGGGATGGAGGTATGAGGGCATTGCAAAGAGGGGAGCCGGCGTTGTCTCAAATCAAGGAAGGTCTTATAGCCAACACCGCTTTGTTCTAGGTATTGGTGGGTGGGACGTCCAGACGCCAACTCCCTGTGCAAGAGTTAGAGGTACATCCTCGGGTACCGCAATGTCAGATGGCGTTTGCGGGATCTATTAGGAATTCACTGCCAAGGACACCCGTAAGAACTAATCCTTCAAGTGTCGGACCTTTTGGCTCCTGCTAGGAAGCAACACAAAGTCCCAGTTTCGACAAGCTGGGACTTTGTCAATGCTTCCGCAATAAAATATATTGTGGAGGTTTCTGCCACTGAGAACCATTAAGGAACCAAGAGCGGATGTAATGAAGGATGCCAGGAGCTAATCACTATGGGTAACCGGCATAGCCACCTATTTGGTAGTCGCGTCATAACCGTAAATACGCGCTGTAAGGATGCGCTGAGTCTCTTCGTGGAGTTCTTGAAGTTGGGGCTGTAGGTTACAGGTAAGTGAACTCTAATGTGAATGAGGGTTTTCTCATCAAAGCTCATGGGTTGCTTTCCTTTTAGGTTTCCATACTGGAATCAACGCGGGGCCGCAGTTGGGCGCGCCGGCGATGTTTCTTGAAAGGGAGCATGGACATGAACATTCATTGGATCCTTGCTGGTGTCGTTATCGCATTCGCACTCACCAGCGTTGCAGGGGAGAAGTCATTACGCCGCCGGCTCACCGACTACCGTCCCACCCAGATCTTTGCTGTCGGAGCCGGAATCATTCTTGCCCCAGCAAATATTCGGGCGGCCCTCGGTGGCTTCTCGCCCACCCTCGAATCGATCACTATCGCAGTAACGTGCGCCGCGATTGTTGGGATCATGCTGACGTACGCACTGCACACGATCCGCAAGTCCCAGGCACCCCAGCCCAGGAGGATCCTGGCGATTGGTGCACATCCGGACGATCTTGAACTTGCTGCCGGCGGCACCCTGGCTCGCCTTGCAGACTCGGGCCACGAAATTAACGCGATTGTTATGAGTACTGGCACCAATGGTGGAGATCCGAAGGTAAGGATCAATGAGGCGAAGGAAGGCGCAGCTTTCCTCGGTATCCGTGATTGCACTGTTTACGACTTTGAGGACACGAACCTTGAGGGTGACATGACGGGCATGATCAAGGCCATCGAGAACAAGATCAGGTCCTCCAACCCGGACATCATCTTCACCCACTCGGCTAATGACCAGCATCAGGGCCACCATGCTGTGCACCTGGCAACGCTCCGTGCGGGCCGCCGCCACCCCGCTATCCTCTGCTTCGAATCGCCCTCGGCTACGAGCGAGTTCTCACCCCAGGTTTTCGTTGACATCGATGACCATGTAGAGGTCAAGAACTCTGCAATCAAGATTCATGACAACCAGAAGATTTATGACAACCAGAAGAAGAAGCCGTACATGACTGCTGAGCGGGTCTCCGGCAGGGCTCACTTCCGTGGCGACCATGGAAGCAACGCGTCCGGTGGGCCCGCGGCCTCATCCAAACCATTCGCAACCACCGAGCAGAATTCCTGACACCCTTCAGGCCCATGTTCCACCTGTACCTGCGGATCAACGTATTCTCACAGCTGATCCAGCCCGACGTGCAGCTACTTGCTCTCGTAGCTGTCCCGGTACTGATCATCATGGGAATTGGAACGGGAGTGGCATGGGCGAGCGGGCTCCCCAGCATATGGATTGTCCTCGGTTTCAGCCTGTCACTGTTCAACATCATCCTCGCCCTGCTTCTGGACAAGGCATGGCGGGACTTCCGACACCTGATCGTCGTTCCCCTGCCCCTACCGTTCTCACTCTTCCTTTCCTGCGTAACCGTCGCAGCTATCTGGAAAGAGTTCACGGGACAAGAACAGAAATGGAACAAGCTTGAACGCACCGGCCTCCAAACAGTCAATGCGTGAATGGCATCTACTCCGGTTGCTACCGGGCAGTGACACCAGACTGGCGTGAGTGAAGCGCTCGCGGTACGCCAGGGGCGGGGGCTTACAGCCCCCGCCGAACTGATTCTGCACATGATCAACGATGATCGTGCGGTAGTCGGGGAGGGTTGCGTGGGCGGCTGGTGATGCTAGTGCCGGCTTGCGCCGCTACCCTGCAGGAGTGAGTCGTTTTCAACGTGATGAGCTTCTGGAACTAGAGAATGCGGGATGGCAGGCACTCTGTGATTCCACGGGAGGTACTTTCTACGGTGACCTCCTGACAGAGGATGCTCTCTTTATCCTTGTGAACGGTACTGCTATGACTCGCGAGCAGATCGCGGGCTCGCTAAATGGGTCCCCGGGCTGGGATTCCTATGAGATCACCGATGCTCGGATGATCGAGGTAAGCGAGGACGTTGCCGCCCTTGTTTATCGGGCGACCGCGACTCGTGCTGATTTGCCTGAACCCTTCACGGCAGTCATGACCAGCCTTTACCGGCGTATTGAGGGCCGTCTACGTCTCGCCCTCTACCAGCAGACAACGATCACGCACTGAATCGACGCCGATTTGGCGCGAGTGGAGACGGGGACGATTGCTCAGAGTTGTCGTCAGCTAGCCATAGTCGTCGGTTATTCAGATTCGTCGTCAGGTTGGCCGAGGTCGGAACCGAGGGGCCACGACGGATCAGCGTCTGGGGTACGTCCCTTGCTTGCGAGCCACTCATTGAAGCCCGTTGCCCACTTCTCATGGGCCTGCTTCTGTAGCTCGTGGAGCTTACGGAGGGAGGACACCTTGAGGACAGCGTGCTCCGCAGTCATGGCCTTGAGGAGCTTCAGGGTAGCGACGACATCGTTGTGAGCGTCGTGGAAACCACCAGCATCAATCCGGTAGATGCCGATAAGGGTTTCGAGACGGCGCGGGCCCTTGCGGTACGGATCGAGCAACCTGTCTAAGACGAGCGGATCGAGGACGGGGGAGGGTTCGCCTCCGAGCTGATCGGCGATGGTGGCAAGGCCGTGCCGTGCCAACTCGGATTCCATGAGGCTGAGGTCGAAAGAAGCGTTGAAAGCGACAACGGGATGCTTCTGCTCAAGATGGCTAACAAGAATATCCCGGATCTCAGTGAGTACTTCGATCGGGTCCCTACCTTCGGCGCGCGCCTTTGCGGTGGAAATACCGTGAACTTCTTGGGCTGCCGTTGGAATCTCCACACCTGGATTGGCGAGCCAGCCATAGGTCATCGGTTCGTCGCCGGTGACGATGATTGAGGCTGTGACCAGGCGAGAGTGCTTCGGGCTCACTCCGGTGGTCTCGGTATCGAAACCGACGAGTGGTCCTTCGGTCCAGTGAGCGCTTGTCGACATGTATTGATTCTACGCGGGCGACGGGCAAATAGTCCCTCATCATCGTTACACTGGGATGCATGGTACAAGAGGTAGAAATTGGACGCGGCAAGCGAGCACGGGTTGCCTACACACTCGACAAGGTAGCGGTCGTTCCGTCTAGGCGGACGAGAGACGCGACGGATGTGTCGACAAGCTGGCAAATTGACGCCTACTACCTCGACATTCCAATCATGGCGGCACCCATGGATTCCGTGACCTCCCCGGAAACAGCGATTGCCATGGGTGAGTTCGGCGGCGTGGGGGTTCTCGACCTTGAGGGTCTGTGGACCCGCTACGAGGATCCCACCTCAATCCTTGAAGAGCTTGCAAACATGCCGGCGGATCGGGCCGGTGTCCGCATGCAGGAGGTCTACCGGGAGCCCATTAAGCCCGAGCTCATCACTGCCCGTCTTTCTGAGATTCGGGATGCTGGAGTTACCGTGGCAGGTGCCCTGTCACCACAGCGCACCCAGGAACACTGGCGCGCAGTTGTCGAAGCCGGTGTTGACCTCTTCGTCATTCGCGGCACCACGGTCTCCGCGGAGCACGTCTCCTCCAATCGTGAGCCCCTAAACCTCAAGCGTTTCATCTACGAACTCGACGTCCCCGTTATTGTCGGTGGAGCCGTCACCTACACGGCTGCTCTTCACCTCATGCGTACTGGGGCAGCAGGTGTGCTCGCCGGCTACGGTGGCGGAGCCTCCTCAGCTAACCGCCGCACCATCGGCGTGGCGTCCCCCATGGCAACAATCGTTGCCGACATCGCGGCGGCCCGCCGCGACTACCTCGACGAATCCTCTGGACGCTACGTCCATGTCATCGCTGATGGTTCCGTGTCGTCCTCCGGTGACATCGTTAAGGCTCTTGCCTGCGGTGCGGACGGCGTCATGCTGGGTACGGCTCTTGCTCGTGCTGCCGAGGCCCCCGGACGTGGCTGGCACTGGGGTGCGGAAGCACGCCACCCGAAGCTTCCCCGTGGTGAACGAGTCTGGGTCGGCAACGAGGGCCCACTCGAGTCAATCCTGTTTGGTCCTGCCCACAATGCTCGCGGCGTTTCCAACCTTGTCGGGGCGCTGCGCCACGCCATGGCCTCCTCTGGATACTCGGACCTGAAGGAATTCCAGCGAGTCGAGATCGTCGTCCAGCCCGACTAAGCCCTGCCGCTATTCAACCGATTGATCGGCACCTTTAGTATCTAACTGATTCAACATGGCTGAGACCCTGCCCGAGTGGCAGGGTCTCGCTGTTGATATAGGGCTTGATTCATTGGAATAAGGTCTTGTCGCTGAGATGGACTCTAACCTTAAGGACGAACGTTGAAGGAGGCTCCGATCGTCAACGTTCCAACGGATGTTCCCGGCCTATTCAACGTAGCTTCCTGCTTACCGTTTCGGGCCCCGCCTGCGGCGTGATGCCCCGCCGACAATGCGATGCCCAAACGACAATGCGGTGCACCGCCTACGACCTGGTTTCCTGCCTTTGATATTCATTCTGCCGAGCAGTGAAGTAACGACTGGGGTGGTTCCTTCCTTTGATACCTGCTCTGCGGGTTGTGAAGTAGCGAATGGGGGATTAGGAGCAGCACTTCATTAAGTGAGCTCTTCTCTGAATCCGTGAAGCTAACTTGTTGGGCTTCGCGGTGATGGGGGCGATGGCCAAAGGGCCGTACGCGATTTGGTGAATGTCCGTTTTTGCCGAACCGGGACCATTCGCCATGTTTTCTTCTTCCCGGTGGGGGACAATTGGGACGACACCTCATGACGTCAAAGGAGAAATGAAGTGACTGCAGAATTTCGCATTGAACACGACACGATGGGCGAAGTTAAGGTGCCTGCCAAGGCCCTCTATCGAGCACAGACGCAGCGAGCAGTGGAGAACTTCCCGATCTCGGGCAAGGTATTGACTTCCCACCACATCAGCGCACTCGGACAGGTCAAGCGCGCCGCCGCTCTTGCCAATGCCGAACTCGGTGTCATCGACGAGGACAAGGCCAAGGCTATTGCGGCTGCCGCTGAGCAGGTCATTGCCGGAGACCACGATGGTGAGTTCCCGATCGACGTGTTCCAGACTGGTTCCGGCACGTCCTCGAACATGAACACGAACGAGGTCATCTCGACTATCGCAACCCGCGACTCCGGTATCGAGATCCACCCCAACGACCACGTCAACGCATCCCAGTCCTCGAACGACGTGTTCCCGTCCTCGATCCACATCGCGGCCACGGAAGCAGCTGTCCGCGTTGTTGTTCCCAAGCTCACGGTCCTCGCAGAGTCGCTGGAGAAGAAGGCCGAAGAGTTCAAGGACGTCGTCAAGGCCGGCCGCACCCACCTCATGGATGCAACCCCGATCATGCTTGGCCAGGAGTTCTCGGGCTACGCCCAGCAGATCCGCAACGGCATTAAGCGCGTTGAGGCCACAATCCCGCACCTCGCTGAACTTCCCCTCGGCGGAACCGCTGTCGGCACGGGCATCAACACCCCCGCAGGCTTCTCTGCGCGAGTCATTGAGCTCATTGCCGAGAACACCGGACTTCCGTTCGTTGAGGCCCCGAACCACTTCGAGGCGCAGGCCGCACAGGACTCCCTCGTTGAAGCTTCTGGTGCACTCCGCGTTGTCGCAGTCTCGCTCGTCAAGATCGCGAACGACCTGCGTTGGGCAGGCTCCGGCCCCCGCGCCGGTATTGGCGAAATCAACCTTCCCGACCTTCAGCCGGGATCGTCGATCATGCCGGGCAAGGTTAACCCTGTCCTCCCCGAAGCCACCGTTCAGGTTGCTGCCCAGGTCATCGGTAACGATGCTGCAATCGCCTTCGCGGGCGCTCAGGGTAACTTCGACCTGCTCGTCATGCTCCCCGTCATGGCACAGAACCTCCTCGAGTCGATGAACATCGTCGCGAACGTCTCCGAGGTTCTTGCCGAGCGCTGCATCGATGGCATTACCGCCAACGTTGAGCGTGCGAAGGAGCTTGCTGAGTCCTCACCGTCGATCGTCACCCCGCTCAACCGCATCATCGGTTACGAGAACGCCGCGAAGATCGCGAAGCACTCCGTCAAGGAGAACATCACGGTCCGCCAGGCAGTCATCGATCTTGGTTTTGTTGAGCGTGGCGAGATTACCGAAGAGCAACTGGATGTGGCACTCGATGTTGCGTCAATGACCCGTCCAGCGACGAAGTAGAGTCCCTCGTTTTTGGTAAGGATTCGTAAGGATTTAGCGTTCTTATCGATAAGACTGAGGGTTCTTGCATAATTTAATAGAATCTATCTCACAACGAGGCCCCGGAAACGATGCTAGCGCACCGATCCGGGGCCTCGTTGTATTCGCATAAAAAGTGCTCTATGCACAATTTTTCCACTGCTTCTCTGAAGTGTTCGGTATTGTTGACACCGTTTGTTTATATGGATTATGCGCGGGATGCGTGGAGAGTACAGGAAAACGTGGTTCGTACGGCAAAACGTGGTTCGTACGGCAATAGGAATAGCCTTTGCTTTTGTTGGAGTATTCATCGGTGCGGGATTTGCATCGGGCCAGGAGGCCCTGCAGTACTTCGTGGCTTTTGGCCTTGATGGCATCTGGGGCGGACTCCTCACCGTAGCCTCACTGACTTTTGCTGGACTCGTCATGCTGGCCCTCGGAAGCTACTTTAGGGCAGGGGAGCATTCTGCTGTCTTCACGAAGATCACCCACCCCGCCGTTGCACGGTTCCTTGACGTGGCAATCATGGTGACTCTTTTCGCCACCGGCATGGTCATGATTGCCGGCGCAGGATCCAACCTGGAGCAACAGTTCGGATGGCCGACGTGGGCCGGTTCCGTTCTCATGGTTATTCTTGTCTGTCTCACGGGACTTCTCGACGTTGATCGAGTCACCGTTGTCATCGGTGCCGCCACCCCGGTCATTGTTATCTGCATCGTGGCTGCCTGCGTCTACTCGATCATCAATGCTCCCGGAACTCTTGCGGAGCTTGAACCACAGACTGAACTGGTTGCGACGACACTGCCGAACTGGTGGGTTGCCAGCATCAACTACGTGGGCCTCGGCCTCATGGTGGGTGTCTCCATGGCGATCGTCATGGGAGGAGCCAACCATTCGCTGAAAGCGTCCGCCATTGGTGGTGCCACCGGCGGCCTCATTGCCGGTCTCCTCATGCTTCTCGCGATCGTCGCCATATTTTTTGCTATCGGTGACGTGTGGGATGCTGAGCTCCCGATCCTTGAGCTCGTCAACCGCATCAGCCCCGTCTTTGGATATGTCATGGCGATCATCGTTTTCGTCATGATCTACAACACCGCGATCGCGATGTTCTACGCCTTCGCTAAGCGCGCCACCGCTAACAAGCCCAAGCAGTTCTGGCCTGTCCTTGTCGCCTCCTCGCTTGTTGCTTTCGCGGTCTCTTTCGTTGGCTTCAGCGAACTCGTTGGCTACGTATACCCGGCCATTGGCTACGTTGGTATGGCACTCCTTGTCATCCTCGGTGTTGCCTGGGTGAAGGGCCGAACCAAGGTCAGGGAAGAGATTGAACGACGCGGTCGCATCCGCTCCCTGATCCGCCGCAAACTCGACCCTGCCAAGCGCTTTACCAAAAAGCATGAGGCCCAACTGTCGGATGAAATCAGTGCCTCTCCCGTTGATGACAAGCATCCGCAAAGCGATGCTCACGAATTCGTGCACCGCGAGCTGGTTGCGGATGACTCGGTGGACTACCCTGCGGAAAGCGTCGATGAACCCGTTGCTGTGGTGGAACGCTAACTCCCAGCCAGGCAGCGTCACGGCAGGCAACAGAACCTCGGTAAACCGAATGTGAAGCAGGTTCCTCAGCCGAATAGTGGCACCCAGACCAGAACCACATTCTGAAACCCTGCAAGATTGTTGCTCAACCTGTCATAAGACAGTCTTGTCCCCGCCCAATGCGGCCGGCTGTTGTTGACGTCATAGTGCCAAAAGGTGTTTATGAAGGGTTTCTCATTTAGGTTTCCTTTCCATTTCATTTGTGGGTTGTTTACTTAAAGCATCAAGGGAAGAACAGAACTTCCGAAGAAAGCATGTGAAAGGAAGACACACAATGTCGAAGAAGCTTTGGATTGCAACCGGAACCCTCGGAGTTGTCTCCGTCCTGGCAGGCACTGGCATGGCCGTGGCCGACAACGGTGATGACGTGCAGCGTCCGGCCGGTGTTGAGATTAACGAGAACAACCAGTCTGCACAGACCGCTGGCGAGACCCAGTCGGCACAGTCCACGGTCTCGGCGGTTTCTGCTCAGACCGCGGTCTCGGCAGTCTCCACCCAGTCTGCTGTCTCGACCGTTTCCGCTGTCTCCACGGTGTCTGCTGTTTCTGCTAAGTCTGCTGTATCGCCTGTTTCGGCTCCGTCGGCGCAGAGCCCGGCTACTGCGAAGGTTCCGGTTGCTACGAAGGCACCGGCACCGGCACCGGCTCCGGTGTACTCGGCTCCGTCTCCGGTGTCTGCACCGTCGGCAGTGTCTGCACCGTCGGCTCAGTCCGCGTACTCGGCTCCTTCGCCGGTGTCGGCTCCTTCGCCGGTGTCGGCTCCTTCGCCGGTTT